>NZ_JBWKYU010000012.1:0-217673 GCF_059423925.1 Pseudomonas sp. GW458-11-26-14-LB4 | reverse complement strand
CCTCGAATCACCCACCCCACTCGAAGAAGCCATGCGCGCCGAAGACCTCGCCCGCAACCGCGAAGCCATCAAACGCGCCCTCGACTATTACCTGTGCCCCAACCCTTCCAAACCGCGCCCGAGCACGATGTACATGGTCACACCCAACGTCGACACCGAAAGCCTGCTGGCCAATGCCTGCGAATCCCTGGCGTCGGCCAGAACCATCGCCAGCAATTTCGCCAATGAGCTTTCGGGCCCGCAGCGCAGTACGGCGCTCGGCATCCAGCAGATCATCATGCTGGCCGAGCTCGCAGTGAACCGCGCGCTGGACCGGGTTGATCCGCAAACCTGACAACACAAATCCCAGGTATAAAAAAAACCGGCGATCATCACTGATCGCCGGTTTTTCATTCAGCCGTCACTCAATCACTGCATCAACACTTCAATCGAGCCGTCAGCAGTCAGGCTGACCTGGCTGGTGCCGGCTTCGACTTCAGGCGTGACCGGTGCTGCGTCCATGCCGGCGGCTTTCATCATCATCGGGGCGCGCATGTACGGTTGTGGGAAGCCGTTGCTGTTGAGGTTCAGGCTGACGATTTTGTAACCCTTGCCGCCCAGGGCGTCGGTGGCCAGTTGGGCGCGGGCCTTGAAGGCGGTGACGGCTTCTTTCAGCAGTTGGTCCTCGCTGGCCTTGCGGGTCGGGTCGGCGATGGCGAAGTCCATGCCGCCCATTTTCAGGTCGGTCAGCAGCTCGCCAGTGAGTTTGGACAGGGCGGCGAAGTCGGCGCTTTCCAGGCGCAGTTCGGCGCGTTCGCGCCAGCCGGTGATTTTCTGGCCCTTGGTGTCGTAGATCGGGTAGCTGTTGCGGCTGCCCTGGCGCAGGGTGATGTCTTTGACCTGCTTGGCCTGGGCCAGGGCCTTGTTCATGGTGGTGCTGACGTCGGCGGCGAGTTTGGCTGGGTCGGTGTTCTGTTCTTCGGTGTAGAGGGTCACGATCATCAGGTCGCGGGCCACTTCCTGGCTGACTTCGGCGCGCAGGGAAATCTGGTTGTAGTGCAGCTCATCGGCGGCCAGGGCCGGAAGGCTGGCGATGCTGCCGACGGTCAGGGCGAGAAGGGCGGCGCTGCGGCGAAATGTGTGCATGAAAGCTCCTTGATGAGGGCGCAGGTGGTGGTTCGGGGGCCTGCGTGAAACCATCAGACTCTAGCTTTTATGATCCGGTTCGCCCAGTTACAACTTCTATACAGATGGGCCTTATAGCCGCCGCGACGCTTTTTGCCATGTGGTCGTTTGCCGCACTTTCGCCTCTCAAGCCCGCGCCTTGGTTATACTCCGTGCGATCCGCCTGGAGCGCTCATCAGGAGAGCTCATGCTCGCCCCCGTACAACTGACTTCCGCCACTCGCCAGAACCTCTGGCGGCTGACTTTCATCCGCACCCTGGTGCTCGCCGCGCAGGCCGGCTCCGTGGGCCTGGCCTACTGGCTGGATCTGTTGCCGTTGCCGTGGGTGCAACTGGTGATGACCCTCGGCTGTTCGATTCTGCTGTGTGTGTTCACCGCCGTGCGCCTGCGCACTTCGTGGCCGGTCACCGAGCTCGAATATGCGTTGCAACTGGCCTGCGACCTGGTTATTCACAGTGCCTTGCTGTATTTCTCCGGTGGTTCGACCAACCCGTTCGTTTCGTATTATCTGGTGCCGCTGACCATCGCTGCGGTGACGCTGCCATGGCGGTATTCGGTGGTGCTGTCCGGTATTGCGCTGGCCTTGTACACATTGATGCTGACGCACTTCTATCCGCTGGAAACCCTGCCGGTGGCCCGGGAGAACCTGCAGATCTACGGCATGTGGCTGAGCTTCGCTCTTGCAGCAGCGGTGATTACGTTTTTCGCCGCGCGGATGGCTGAAGAGCTGCGGCGGCAGGAAGAATTGCGCGCGATCCGCCGGGAAGAAGGCCTGCGCGATCAGCAATTGCTGGCCGTCGCGACTCAGGCTGCCGGTGCCGCCCATGAGCTGGGCACGCCATTGGCGACCATGAGCGTGTTGCTCAACGAAATGCAGCAGGATCACCCCGATCCAATGCTGCAGGAAGACCTGAAGGTGTTGAAGGATCAGGTGAAGCTCTGCAAGGAGACTCTGCAACAACTGGTGCGCGCCGCCGAGGCCAATCGCCGGATGGCGGTGGAGATGCAGGACGTTACCGAGTGGCTCGACGAGGCGCTCAATCGCTGGCACCTGATGCGCCCGGAGGCCAGTTATCGCTTCCAGCGTCTGGGGCAGGGCCCGTTGCCGCGTGTAGCGCCGCCGCCGGATCTGACCCAGGCCCTGTTGAATCTGTTGAACAACGCCGCCGACGCCTGCCCGGAAAACCTTCAGGTGACCCTGGACTGGACCGCCGAAGACCTGACCATCAGCATTCGCGACCATGGCGCCGGTGTGCCGCTGGCCATCGCCGAGCAGATCGGCAAACCGTTTTTTACCACCAAGGGCAAAGGTTTCGGCCTGGGCCTGTTTTTGAGCAAGGCCAGCGTGACACGCGCCGGCGGCTCAGTGAAACTCTATAGTCATGAGGAAGGCGGCACGCTCACCGAGCTGCGCCTGCCCCACGGCGCCCGAGGAGAGCAACATGAGTGACGAAATCCAAGTCGAAGGCGAAGAACTGCCGCATTTGCTGCTGGTCGATGACGACGCGACCTTCACCCGGGTGATGGCCCGTGCCATGGCCCGCCGTGGTTTCCGCGTCAGCACCGCCGGTTCCGCCGAAGAAGGCCTGACCATCGCCCAGGCCGATCTGCCGGACTACGCCGCGCTGGACCTGAAAATGGACGGCGACTCCGGTCTGGTCCTGCTGCCGAAGCTGCTGGAGCTGGACCCGGAAATGCGCGTGGTGATCCTCACCGGTTACTCGAGCATTGCCACCGCGGTTGAAGCGATCAAGCGCGGCGCCTGCAATTACCTGTGCAAACCGGCCGACGCCGACGATGTGCTGGCAGCGCTGCTGTCCGAACACGCCGACCTCGACAGCCTGGTGCCGGAAAACCCGATGTCGGTGGATCGCCTGCAATGGGAGCACATCCAGCGCGTGCTGACCGAGCACGAAGGCAACATCTCCGCCACGGCCCGCGCCCTGGGCATGCACCGCCGCACCCTGCAGCGCAAATTGCAGAAGCGCCCGGTTCGTCGCTGAACCTGCGCTGAACGACCATCGCCAGCCCTCGCGATAAAGCGCACCGATCATCTATGATCGGTGCGTGTCTGTTCTTTTCTTTATCGAGCCTTTTCCATGAATCAGAACGCTGAATATTCCGCGGTCAACGATACTGTGCGCGGGCAGTTTTTTCGCAAGGTGTGGGCCATGACCACGCCTTACTGGCGCAGCGAAGAGAAGGGCAAGGCCTGGACGTTGCTGATCGCCGTGATCGCGCTGACGTTGTTCAGCGTGGCGATCTCGGTGTGGATCAACAGTTGGTACAAGGATTTCTATAACGCCCTGCAAAAGAAGGATGAGGCGGCATTCTGGCAGTTGATCCTGTATTTCTGCGGCATTGCGGCGGTGGCAATCCTCGGCGCCGTGTATCGCCTGTACCTGACGCAGATGCTGACCATCCGCTGGCGGGCATGGCTCACCGAGAACCATTTCAAGCGCTGGCTCGGGCACAAAAACTATTACCAGCTGGAGCAGGGCGGTTACACCGACAACCCTGACCAGCGGATTTCCGAAGACCTCAACACCTTCACCAGCAACACCTTGAGTCTCGCGTTGGGCCTGATCCGCACGGTGGTCAGCCTGGTGTCGTTCTCGATCATTCTCTGGGGCGTGTCCGGCAGCATCGAGGTGTTCGGCATCGAGATTCCCGGCTACATGTTCTGGTGTGCGCTGCTGTATGCGGCGGTCGGCAGCTGGTTGACGCACCTGATCGGTCGACGCCTGATCGGCCTGAACAACCAACAACAACGCTTCGAGGCTGACCTGCGCTTCTCCATGGTGCGGGTACGTGAGAACGCCGAGAGCATTGCGCTGTACAACGGCGAGCCGAACGAGAATCGTCGCCTGAGCAACCGCTTTGGGCTGGTTTGGCACAACTTCTGGGACATCATGCGGGTGTCCAAGCGCCTGACGTTCTTCACCTCCGGTTACGGCCAGATCGCAATCATCTTCCCGTTCATCGTTGCGGCACCGCGTTACCTGACCGGCAAGATCGAGCTGGGTGAGCTGATGCAGATCAACTCGGCATTCGGCAACGTGCAGGAGAACTTCAGCTGGTTCATCAACGCGTATTCGGATCTCGCCGCGTGGCGCGCCACATGTGATCGTCTGCTGAGCTTCCGTCAGGCGATGACCGACAACGAAGAACGCGCACCGGCCATTGATGTGCAGAATCAGGGCAATGAGCTGAAGGTTCATAACCTGGGCCTCGATCTGGCTGACGGTCGTCACCTGCTGACCAGTGCAGACATGACCGTGGAGCAGGGCGAGCGGGTGATGCTCAGTGGCCGCTCCGGCAGCGGTAAATCCACGCTGCTGCGGGCGATGGGCCATTTGTGGCCGGCCGGGCACGGCAGTATTCGATTGCCGGCTTCGCGTTATCTGTTCTTGCCACAGAAACCGTATCTGCCGATCGGCACCCTGCGCGACGCCTTGAGTTATCCACAACCGGGCGACACCTACGCGCCCGAGTGTTATGCACAAGTGCTGGAAACCTGCCGTCTGCCGCATCTGGTGGCTCGACTGGACGAGGCCAATCACTGGCAGCGCATGCTCTCGCCGGGTGAACAGCAACGTCTGGCCTTTGCCCGCGCGCTGCTCTACGCACCGCAATGGCTGTACATGGACGAAGCGACGTCGGCGATGGATGAAGAAGACGAAGCCACGCTGTATCAGGCGTTGATCGACCAGTTGCCGGGCCTGAGCATCGTCAGCGTCGGCCATCGCAGCAGCCTCAAGCGTTTCCATCCACGGCATGTGCGGATCGATGGCGGGCACTTGGTGGAACAGACCGTCACGGCCTGATAACACATCATCCTGTGGGAGCGAGCAAGCTCGCTCCCACAGAATGATGCACTGAGTGATCGTACAACCCGCTTGCGCTATGATGCCCCTCAAGCCGATTTTTCGAGACAAACGCAGATCATGGAAAACCCGATCGACACCCCGCGCTTCCCCCGCAAGCGCCGCAGCCTGGCTCAGGAACTGGTGACGGTGCTGACCGAGCAGATCCGCGACGGTCTGCTCAAGCGCGGCGACAAGTTGCCCACCGAGTCGGCGATCATGGAAGCCCATGGCGTCAGCCGCACCGTGGTGCGCGAGGCGATTTCCCGTTTGCAGGCGGCGGGGCAGGTGGAAACCCGTCATGGCATCGGCACCTTCGTGCTCGACACCCCGAGCCCGAGCGGCTTCCGGATCGACCCTGCGACGGTGGTTACCCTGCGTGATGTGCTGGCCATTCTCGAATTGCGTATCAGCCTTGAAGTCGAATCCGCCGGCCTCGCCGCACAACGGCGCAGCGCCGAACAACTGGCCGCCATGCGCGCCGCCCTCGATGCGCTGAATGAAAGTGTCGCCCACGCCAGCGATGCCGTTGCCTCGGACTTCCAGTTCCACCTGCAAATCGCGCTGTCCACCGGTAACCGCTACTTCACCGACATCATGACCCACCTGGGCACCAGCATCATTCCGCGCACTCGCCTGAACTCGGCGCGCCTGGCTCATGACGATCAGCAGCACTACATGAATCGCCTGAGCCGCGAGCACGAGGAAATCTACGACGCCATCGCCCGCCAGGATTCCGATGCCGCCCGCGCGGCCATGCGCCTGCACCTGACCAACAGCCGCGAACGGCTGCGTCAGGCGCATGAAGAGGCGCAGGCGCAGGGGTGATTGTTGCTTAACGAACGAGTTTGACTCTCAGCGTTGGGGATTGCTGAGGGGCGCCGCCGTTTTTGGTGATTCTGTAATCCAGATCGGCACTGGCATCCGTCACCAATCCTTCCTCAAAAACAGCTTTGGGAATCTTGTAAATAACTGGCTTTCCCACCTCGGCTGCGGTCAGTAAACGGGACTTGTCCCATTTGTTACCGGTCGATGTCTTTACGTGCATAGTAATCGTGTCGCCAGCAGCGGCCTGCTGGTTAGGCGGTACAACACCGTGCGCGTCTTCTTTCAGTTTGCCAACGTGGAGTACACCATTCTCGGATTCCTCGAGACCAGGTGCCGCCCAGGTTTTGACTTGTGCAGTCATGATCAAACTCCTTTCACATCCATTTGAACCGTGTAAGAACGCAAACCATGGTGTTGCGCTGATGGAGCCGGTTCGTTAACTCCCAAGTCAGTAAGCCTGAACCCGCCAAGCATTTGCACCTGTCAGAAATGACAGTGGCGACAAGCGGTAGTAGATGGCTCTATTTTGGGAAGGACTCGAAGGAGCAAGATCAGGACTCGATGTACAGTCTCAACGGCTCCCAACGAGGCTCAAGACTGGCCTCGTCTGCAAACTTTTAGCGCAGCTCAACGGTACGGTTCAGGTAATTGTCCACTGGCAACCGCTACTTCACCGACATCATGACCCACCTGGGCACCAGCATCATTCCGCGCACGCGGCTGAACTCGGCGCGCCTGGCCCATGACGATCAGCAGCACTACATGAGTCGCCTGAGTCGCGAGCACGAGGAAATCTACGACGCCATCGCCCGTCAGGATTCCGATGCCGCCCGCGCGGCCATGCGCCTGCACCTGACCAACAGCCGCGAACGGCTGCGTCAGGCCCATGAAGAGGCGCAGGCGCAGGGTTGAACTCCGAAGGGGCGGGAAAACGTCATATGGTGTCGACGATAGACAGCTCTAACGTGTCTGACGGTTGTGGAGTTCCGTTTATTGTTGCGATGAAGTGGATAACTGCGGACCCATTTTTGAATTGATAGTCGAACAGGCTTTTTGAACCCAGAGAGAACTGTTCCTTTTCGGCTATGAACGTCGTAAATCTAGCGTGCTTTTCTATAGGGATGCTAAAACGGTCAGGCTTAACTTCAATTGTTATGTCGATCTGTTGGTTTGCTGCTTTCTCTTCATAAAAGAAATCGAGGAGAAAAGCATCACTCAGTTTCTGGGTGTCCAGCACTCCATTCGGCGCCTGAGGTGCTTCTGCTGCGGCAAGTTTTTGCATGACAAACTCTCCTGGTAGGGGTAAGTGCAATCGTTTTTTACTCCGTAAGTTGAGCGTTCTTGAGGGGCGGAGCGCCACTGTCAGAAATGACAGTGGCGACAAACGGTCGTAATTGATTCCGCCGCGCGTCACGATCAGGCTTCGATGTAGAGTTTCAACGGCTCCGAACAGGGCTCCAGACTGGCCTCATCGGCGAACTTGTAGCGCAGCTCAACGGTACAGTTCAGGTACTTTTCCAGCTCGAATCTCGGGATGCTCAGTTCAATTCCCGTCATGCCGACCATGTCATCCAGTGCGTCATCCCAGACGCCGGTCGGCTCCGACAAACCCTGCCATTCAGGCTCTTCCGGATCATCGCCGAGGATCGGGTACACGTCCCAGTTCGGCGGTGTGTTCTGGCCATCGGGTACCTGAACGATCAGGTCGTCATCCAGCGTCGACAGCCGCAGGATGATCGAATCGCTGGCGTGATCGGGGAATTGCGGAAGGTGTGCAGCGGCAAACGTCATGCTTTGTTCTCCTTGAAAGATCTGCCGCGATCCTTCGCGGCAGTCGTCGCACTTTACCCGGCGAATCGGTGAGGCGCGCCGGGGCAATCTTGTCCGGGCATTTCAACTCTGGGGCAGAATCGAACGATCCACCCTGACCGCGAGTTTGCCCGGGCCGGGCCTGACGTCGAACGTCGCCTGGCCCTGAGCATCCACCGAAGACCGGGCGATGGCCATGCCGTCACGCAGCAATTGCAGCGGCGCACCTTCCAAAGATTGGCCCGAGGCCAGTTCCAGTTTCAATTTGATCGTCATCGAATCGCTCCTTAATTCGTGTTACCGGTCGGGTGATAGTCCTTGAGCAGCAGGTAAGTGCTCCAGCCCCACCAGTCGTCGACGGTGGCGGTGTCGTTGAGGTTGTTGACGTCCTTGCGCCGCAGCACTTTGTTGCCTTGAAGGCGGAACAGTGGCGAGAAGTTGTTGGCCGGATCCAGCACGGCCGTCAGATCCGGCAGCCGTTGCAGCGCGTTGAAGGTGGTCGGCACATTGCCGCTGGAATACGCGGCATACACCTCGTCCGCCGAATCCTGCACCGCCTGATTCACCTGATTTCGGTTGTCGGCATCCGTGGCGTCGAAGTAGCGCTTGTCACCGAACGCCCGCCATTGCTCGCCATGGCCGTTGCGCACCTTGAGCCCGAACTTGCTGTCTTCGTCGTGCATGAAGCGAGTGATGAGTGAACCCAGGTCGCTCGGCGTCACGGCGGCGGCCATGGCTTTGCGCGGCACTCGCAAATGCCCGGAGGAGAACAGGTCGGTGAGGTAGTGGTCGGCGAATGCGTTCATCGCGTAGGCCCGTTCCAGTTGCAGTTCGTCCTGACTGGCGTGGGCCGCAGCGGCGGTTTGCAGGGCGGCGGTGTGGCCGGCGATGTAGGCTTGGCGAGCCCATTCGCCGAAGTGGTCGGCGTTGTTCGCGGCCAGTTTCAGGTAGCGACCGAGCGGGAACAGTGCCGAAACGAAACTGCCGCCGCCGGTGATTTTGTTCCACTCTTCCGACAACGTATCTCCTAACGCGTCGTAGGCCTCATGAGGTTGCTTGCCATCCTTGATGGCCTGTTTAACCGCGTCGATCTCCTTTTGCATGATTGCGAGAATTTGCGTCGCCTCGGTCTTCGAGGCCGTCAGCGCGGCGAGGCTGTCGAAGGCCGCCGTGAAGCGCTGAAGGCGATCGGCCGGGGTCGATCCTTCGTTGATCGGACGGTCGACGATTCCATAGAAATCACCACCCAGCGCCAGCATCTGGCCGTAGGTCAGCGCCAACCCGTTCGGCAGATGCAGCGGAACATTTTGCGCGAGCACCGGCTCGGCATTTTCAATAAAGCGCAGCCGGGTGTTATCGCCGATAGCCGTGTGTTCCGCGCCCTCGAAGCGTAACTGCGGTTTGCCTTTCAAGGCTTGAGCGGTCAGGGCGGTCACGGGTTCGACATCGCTGTGCGAGTCGGCGATGTGCAGCAACAGATGCGGATTTTCGGCACTGAAGGCGATGCCGCCGGGGGTGAAAAGGTCATCGAAACGGGCGATGACCGGTGTGGGTTTTTCAAGGCATTTTGTTAGTTGACCGGACATTTCTTTCTCCTTGATATGTCGTCGGTGGGTTTCTATTTAACTGTATGCATATACAGTTAAATCGAGCCTAGTCGAGAAATCTCCTACGTCAAAAAGAAATCTTGTCTGACAAAAAATGCCCTCCAGCGATGAAATGCAGTTGACGGTTATCTTTTAAGTTGTACGATGACCTACAACTTCGGCGAAGGCTGAATGGTCCACTCACAAAAAACGTTGCTACCAGGGTGTTCGAATAATGAATCCACAAGAACTGAAGTCCATCCTCTCCGCCGGCCTGCTGTCGTTCCCGGTGACCGATTTCAATGCCCAGGGCGATTTCAACCGCGCTGGCTACATCAAACGCCTGGAATGGCTGGCCCCGTACGGTGCTTCAGCCCTGTTCGCCGCCGGTGGCACCGGTGAATTCTTCTCTCTGGCTGCCAGCGAATACTCGGAAATCATCAAGACTGCCGTCGACACCTGCGCCAGCAGCGTGCCGATCCTCGCCGGTGTCGGTGGTTCGACCCGCCAGGCCATCGAATACGCTCAGGAAGCCGAGCGTCTGGGCGCCAAGGGCCTGTTGCTGCTGCCGCACTATCTGACCGAAGCCAGCCAGGACGGCGTTGCCGCCCACGTTGAAGCAGTGTGCAAATCGGTGAACATCGGTGTGGTCGTCTACAACCGCAACGTCTGCCGCCTGACCGCGCCGCTGCTGGAGCGTCTGGCCGAACGCTGCCCGAACCTGATCGGTTACAAGGACGGTCTGGGCGATATCGAACTGATGGTGTCGATCCGTCGTCGCCTTGGCGATCGCTTCAGCTATCTCGGTGGTCTGCCGACCGCCGAAGTCTATGCCGCTGCCTACAAGGCCCTGGGCGTGCCGGTCTACTCGTCGGCGGTGTTCAACTTCATCCCGAAAACCGCGATGGACTTCTACCACGCGATTGCCCGCGAAGATCACGCCACCGTCGGCAAGATCATCGACGACTTCTTCCTGCCGTACCTGGACATCCGCAACCGCAAGGCCGGTTACGCCGTGAGCATCGTCAAGGCAGGCGCCAAGATCGCCGGCTATGACGCAGGCCCGGTGCGTGCGCCGCTGACCGACCTGACCGGCGAAGAGTACGAAATGCTCGCCGCGCTGATCGACAAGCAAGGTGCGCAGTAACACAACTCTATAAACAAGGCCGCTGAGCGATCAGCGGCCTTTTGCGTCAGGAGAATGATTCGTGACCAAGCGCTATGACAACTACATCAACGGTGAATGGGTCGCCGGTAACGATTACTCGGCGAACATCAACCCGTCCGAACTGAGCGACACCATCGGCGATTACGCCAAGGCTGACCTGGCTCAGGTCAACGCCGCCATCGACGCCGCCCGCGCCGCGTTCCCGGCGTGGTCGACCTCGGGCATTCAGGCCCGTCACGACTCGCTGGACAAAGTCGGCACTGAAATCCTCGCCCGCCGCGAAGAGCTCGGCACCCTGCTGGCCCGGGAAGAGGGCAAGACCCTGCCCGAAGCCATCGGCGAAGTGACCCGCGCCGGCAACATCTTCAAGTTCTTCGCCGGTGAATGCCTGCGTCTGTCCGGCGACTACGTGCCGTCGGTGCGCCCGGGCGTCAACGTAGAAGTCACTCGCGAAGCGCTCGGTGTGGTCGGCCTGATCACCCCGTGGAACTTCCCGATTGCCATCCCTTCGTGGAAAATCGCCCCGGCCCTGGCCTACGGCAACTGCGTGGTGTTGAAACCGGCGGATCTGGTGCCGGGTTGCGCCTGGGCCCTGGCTGAAATCATCTCCCGCGCAGGCTTCCCTGCCGGCGTGTTCAACCTGGTCATGGGCAGCGGTCGCGTGGTCGGTGAAGCGCTGGTCAACAGCCCGAAAGTCGATGGCATCAGCTTCACTGGCTCCGTCGGTGTGGGCCGTCAGATCGCCGTCAACTGCGTGTCGCGCCAGGCCAAGGTTCAGCTGGAAATGGGCGGCAAGAACCCGCAGATCATTCTTGACGACGCCGACCTCAAGCAGGCGGTCGAGCTGTCGGTGCAGAGCGCGTTCTACTCCACCGGCCAGCGTTGCACGGCTTCGAGCCGACTGATCGTTACCGCCGGGATTCACGACAAGTTCGTCGAGGCCATGGCCGAGCGCATGAAGTCGATCAAGGTCGGCCACGCGCTGAAGGCCGGTACCGACATCGGTCCGGTGGTCTCGCAAGCGCAGCTTGAGCAGGATCTGAAATACATCGACATCGGTCAGTCCGAAGGTGCGCGCGTAGTCAGTGGCGGTGGTCTGGTGACCTGCGACACCGAGGGCTACTTCCTCGCGCCGACTCTGTTTGCCGACAGCGAAGCGTCGATGCGCATCAGCCGCGAAGAGATCTTCGGCCCGGTGGCCAACATCGTCCGCGTGGCCGATTACGAGGCTGCACTGGCCATGGCCAACGACACCGAATTCGGTCTGTCGGCGGGTATCGCTACTACGTCGCTGAAGTACGCCAACCACTTCAAGCGTCATTCCCAGGCCGGGATGGTGATGGTCAACCTGCCGACCGCCGGTGTGGATTACCACGTTCCGTTCGGTGGCCGTAAGGGTTCATCCTATGGCTCACGTGAGCAAGGCCGCTATGCGCAAGAGTTCTACACGGTCGTGAAGACCAGCTACATCGGTTCGTAAATCGCTGCACCCGCGCCGGGCCTTCGCCTGAGGCCCTGCGCGGCACAAGACCAAAGAATGTTTTACCCGCATAAAAATAATCAGTGGGAGTACATCTACATGCAATCGTCCAAGCCGACTCACGTCCGCTATTTGATCCTGCTCATGCTGTTTTTGGTGACCACGATCAACTACGCCGACCGCGCCACCATCGCGATCGCCGGTTCCAGTTTGCAAAAAGACCTCGGCATCGACGCGGTCACCCTCGGCTACATCTTCTCTGCATTCGGTTGGGCCTACGTGGCCGGGCAAATTCCCGGCGGCTGGCTGCTCGATCGCTTCGGCTCGAAAAAAGTCTACGCCCTGAGCATCTTCACCTGGTCGCTGTTCACCGTGCTGCAAGGCTTCGTCGGTGAGTTCGGCATGTCCACGGCCATCGTCGCGCTGTTCATGTTGCGCTTCCTGGTCGGTCTGGCCGAGGCGCCATCGTTCCCCGGCAACGCCCGTATCGTCGCGGCCTGGTTCCCGACCGCTGAACGCGGTACCGCTTCGGCGATCTTCAACTCGGCGCAATACTTCGCGACCGTGCTGTTCGCACCGCTGATGGGCTGGATCGTGTTCTCCTTTGGCTGGGAGCACGTGTTCATCGTCATGGGCCTGCTCGGTATCGTGTTCTCGCTGGTCTGGCTGAAGGTTATCCACAGCCCGCGCCAACACCCGATGGCCAACGAAGCGGAAGTGAAGTTCATCGCCGACAACGGCGGCATGGTCGACATGGACCAGAAACAAGGCAAAAAGGCAGACGGCCCGAAATGGGATTACATCCGCCAGCTGCTGACCAACCGCATGATGCTCGGCGTGTATCTGGGCCAGTACTGCATCAACGGCATCACCTATTTCTTCCTGACCTGGTTCCCGGTGTACCTGGTGCAGGAACGCGGCATGACCATCCTCAAGGCCGGTTTCATTGCTTCGTTGCCAGCGATCTGCGGTTTTATCGGCGGCGTCCTTGGCGGGGTGATTTCCGATTACCTGCTGCGCAAGGGCCATTCGCTGACCTTCGCCCGCAAGGCGCCGATCATTGCCGGTCTGCTGGTTTCGAGCAGCATCGTGGCCTGCAACTATGTCGACGTTGAATGGATGGTGGTCGGTTTCATGGCCCTGGCATTCTTCGGCAAAGGCGTGGGCGCGCTGGGCTGGGCGGTGGTGTCCGACACTTCGCCAAAACAGATCGCCGGTCTGAGTGGCGGCCTGTTCAACACCTTCGGCAACATCGCCTCGATCACCACTCCGATCGTCATCGGCTACATCATCAGTTCCACCGGTTCGTTCAAATGGGCGCTGGTGTTCGTCGGCGCCAACGCGCTGGTGGCGGTGTTCAGCTACCTGGTGATCGTCGGCCCGATCAAGCGTGTGGTCCTGAAAGAGCCGCCAACCAACGGTGGTTCCGAAGCGGCTGGTAAATTGTCTCAAGCGCATTCCTGAGGAGCGGCGTCATGCAGTTGATTGAACATTCCGACTCGCCGCGCTACATCCGCCTGCACGAGCGGGACAACGTAGTGGTAGTGGTGAACGACCAGGGCGTGCCGGCCGGCACCGCATTTGCCGATGGCCTGGTGACGGTGGATTTTGTACCGCAGAGTCACAAGGTCAGCCTCGTGGACATTCCCGAGGGCGGCACGGTGATTCGCTACGGCCAGATCATTGGCTACGCGTTGCAGCCGATTCCCCGTGGCAGTTGGGTCAAGGAAGATCAACTGCGCATGCCGACCGCGCCGCCGCTGGACAGCCTGCCGCTGTCCACCGATGTGCCGGCCGCGCAGGCACCGCTGGAAGGCTTCACGTTCGAGGGTTATCGCAACGCCGACGGCACCGTCGGCACGCGCAACATCCTCGGGATCACCACCACCGTGCAATGCGTCACCGGGGTGCTGGATCACGCGGTGAAGCGGATCAAGGACGAGCTGTTGCCGAAGTACCCGCACGTCGATGACGTGGTGGCGCTGACCCACAGTTACGGTTGCGGCGTGGCCATCACGGCCACTGACGCTTACATCCCGATCCGCACCGTGCGCAATCTGGCGCGCAACCCGAACCTCGGTGGCGAGGCGCTGGTGATCAGCCTGGGCTGCGAGAAATTGCAGGCGGGGCAGGTGATGCACGAGGACGATGCGTCGGTGGATCTGAGCGAGCCGTGGCTGTATCGCTTGCAGGATTCCAGTCACGGTTTCACCGAGATGATCGAGCAGATCATGGAACTGGCCGAAGTCCGCCTGAAGAAACTCGACCAGCGTCGCCGCGAAACCGTGCCGGCGTCCGAGCTGATCCTCGGCATGCAGTGCGGCGGCAGCGATGCGTTTTCCGGCATCACTGCCAACCCGGCGCTGGGTTATGCCTCGGACTTGCTGCTGCGGGCGGGGGCGACGGTGATGTTTTCCGAAGTCACCGAAGTGCGCGATGCGATCTACCTGCTGACCTCACGGGCCCAGACCAAAACCGTTGCCGAGGAACTGGTGCGCGAGATGGACTGGTACGACCGTTACCTGGCCAAGGGCGAAGCGGATCGCAGCGCCAACACCACGCCGGGCAACAAGAAGGGCGGGCTGTCGAACATTGTCGAGAAGTCCTTGGGCTCGATCGTGAAGTCCGGCAGCAGTGCGATCAGCGGCGTGCTCGGCCCTGGGGAACGTTTCAAGCAGAAGGGTTTGATTTTCTGTGCAACGCCGGCGAGTGATTTTGTCTGCGGTACGTTGCAACTGGCGGCGGGGATGAATCTGCATGTGTTCACTACCGGTCGTGGCACGCCTTATGGGTTGGCGATGGCGCCGGTGGTGAAGGTCTCGACCCGTACGGAGCTGGCTCAGCGTTGGCCGGATCTGATCGATATCGATGCCGGGCGGATTGCTACCGGTCGCGCATCCATCGAGGAGTTGGGCTGGGAGTTGTTCCACTACTACCTGGATGTGGCGAGCGGCAAGCAGCAGACGTGGGCGGAGAAGCACAAGCTGCATAACGACATTACGTTGTTCAATCCGGCGCCGATTACTTGATCTGCTTGAGGGGGGTGGTGCCCGCACTGGCCATGCCCTCACCCCAGCCCTCCCGAAACGTCGGACCGCCCGTAGGGAGAGGGGGCCGATCCGGGAATATTTCAGTAATACACCGACCTGAAAGGGATTTACCGAATCCATAATCGACTCGGTCTTCCAGGTCGATGGATGACGCAAGACAGCTCGGTCAGTTCCTCTCCCTCCGGGAGAGGGTTAGGGTGAGGGGCTTTTGAAGGTTTTGGCTTATCATTAGCCCCCTAACGACGCTCACCTCCAAGGCTCCCCGGCATGCTGGCAATCTTCCTCGAAACCCTGAACATCACCGCGCCGGTGTTTGCCATGCTGTTTCTCGGTGTGCTGCTCAAGCGCATCGACTGGATCAACGACAACTTCATCCACACGGCATCGTCGCTGGTGTTCAACGTCACCATGCCGGCGCTGCTGTTTCTCGGCATCCTGCATGCCGACCTGCACGCGGCACTGCAACCGGCGCTGCTGATCTATTTCGCCCTCGCCACGCTGGTCAGTTTTGCCGTGGCCTGGGGCTGGGCGATTTTCCGCTGCCCGCGTGAAGATCGTGGCATCTACACCCAAGGCGCATTTCGCGGCAACAACGGGGTGATCGGCCTGGCGCTGGCGGCGAGTATGTACGGCGACTACGGGATTTCCCTCGGAGCGATTCTCGCAGCGCTGGTGATCCTGTTCTACAACACCCTGTCGACCATCGTGCTCGCGGTCTACAGCCCGGTGATCAAGTCCGACCCGTGGAGCATCTGCAAAAGCGTGGTCAGCAATCCGTTGATCATCAGCGTGATCGCGGCAGCGCCGTTCGCTTATTTCAAGATCGGTCTGCCGGGCTGGCTGGAAACCTCCGGCCAATACCTGGCTCAAACCACATTGCCGCTGGCGCTGATCTGTATTGGCGGCACGCTGTCGCTGGCGGCGCTGCGCAAGAGCGGCAACATGGCGCTCAGTTCGAGTCTGGTGAAGATGATCGGCCTGCCGGTCATCGCCACGCTGGGCGCATGGCTGTGGGGCTTTCGCGGGGCGGAGCTGGGGATTCTGTTCCTGTACTTCGGCAGCCCGACCGCCGCCGCCAGTTTTGTCATGGCCCGTGCGGCCCAGGGCAACCATGAGCTGGCGGCAGCGATCATCGTGCTGACCACGTTGATGGCGGCGATCACCACCAACATCGGGATCTTCTTTCTGCAGTGGGGCGGGTGGATCTGAGGCCGGCGGTTACTCAGGCTTCTGGTAACTGTCGATCACTTCCTGCGCCGCGCGGAACGCATCGATCGCCGCCGGCACGCCGGCATACACCGCGCAATGCAGCAGCGCTTCGCGGATCTCATCGACCGTGCAGCCATTGTTCAACGCACCGCGCACGTGGCCCTTCAATTCCTGCGGGCACTTCAACGCGGTCAGCGCGGCGAGGGTGATCAGGCTGCGGGTTTTCAGCGGCAAACCTTCGCGATTCCACACGCCGCCCCAGGCGTGTTCGTTGACGAAATCCTGCAACGGTTGGGTGAACTCGGTGGCGTTGCCCAGCGCGCGGTCGACAAACGCGTCACCCATTACCTGGCGGCGGACTTCAACCCCGGATTTCTTCGATTCGGTCATGGCACATCCCTCTTGTGGTGTTGGCGGCGCCAGGCGCGCACGGACGTAAAAAACAGAAACGTCAGCAGCGTCGGCAGCACATAAAACAGCATCAATCGTTCAAGCTTGCCGGCCAGTGGCATGCCGGTGGTGAACGACACCACGTGCAGCCCGTACGCCAGATACAAACCCAACAGCAGCAAACCTTCGGCCCGTGTCACGCGATAACCGGAATAGAACACCGGCAGGCACAGCGCGGCGACGCCGAGCATCACCGGCAGGTCGAAATCCAGTGCGTTGGGTGACACCGACAGCGGCGTCGGCGCGATCAGCGCGGTGAGGCCCAGCACCCCAAGCAGGTTGAACAGGTTGGCGCCGATCACGTTGCCCACTGCGATGTCACGCTGACCGCGCAGCGCGGCGATCAGCGAGGTGGCGAGCTCCGGCAGCGAGGTGCCGACCGCGACCACGGTCAGACCGATCACTCGCTCGGAGAACCCCAGGTCGGTGGCGACGACCACAGCCGCACCCAGCAATAGGTGTCCGGCGAACACCAGCATGCCCAGACCGCCGACAATCATCAGCAGGCTGGTGAACCACGGCGCCTGCGGATCGTGCGGTTGATCGGAATGCGGGCGGGTAGAGTGCCGCGACTGGCGCAGCAGTAATCCGAGATACAGGGCGAGGGCGCCGAGCAACAGAATGCCGTCGAAGCGCCCGAGTTCTTCATTCCACGCCAGCACGAACACCAGCAGGCTAGCGCCGATCATCAACGGGATGTCCAGGCGCACCAGTTGCCGCGACACCCGCAGCGGGATGATCAGCGCCGACAGGCCGAGGGTGACGAGAATGTTGAAAATGCTGCTGCCGATCACGCTGCTGACGGCGATGTCCGGCGTGTGCGCCTGCACGGCTTGCAGGCTGACGGCCATTTGCGGGGCGCTGCTGCCGAGGGCAACGATCGTCAGGCCGATGATCAGCGGTCGTACATGCAGGCGCGCGGCCAGGCGCACGGCGGCGCGCACCATCAACTCGGCGCCGGCGATCAGCAGGAACAGCCCGCTGAGCAATTCGATCACGCTGATCAGGGGTAAGTCGGTCAGTCCGAAAATGGTGGACGCTCCATCAGTCGTCGAGGGCCTGGACCCGAACCCGGGCGGTTCCACTGCGCAGCATACCGAGCTGTTCGGCCGCCGCACGTGAAACATCGATCAGACGGCCACGGGTGTGCGGGCCGCGGTCGTTGATGCGGACCACGACGGATTCATCGTTTTTCAGGTTGGTGACCTTCACCCGCGTGCCGAAGGGCAACTGGCGGTGGGCGGCGGTCAGGGAATTCTGGTTGAACGCTTCGCCGCTGGCGGTGCGTTTACCGTGGTGCTTGGCTCCGTAATAGGAGGCGACGCCGGTCTGGTCGTAACCGTGCGGGTCGATGACATCTGTGCTGGCGCAGCCGGCCAGCAAAGAGAGCAGGGCGCAGGCGCCGAGCAGACGTTTCATTCAAAAGCTCCCAAGTGATCGTTCCCACGCTCCGGCGTGGGAATGCACCCCCGTGACGCTCTGCGTCACACCGCAATGGACGCGGAGCGTCCGAGGCGGCATTCCCACGCAGAGCGTGGGAACGATCCTCGGGCGCGGGACCATCGTCAGCCTTCGAGCTTGCTTTTCAGCAGTTCGTTCACTTGCTGCGGGTTGGCTTTGCCTTTGGAGGCTTTCATGGCCTGACCGACGAAGAAGCCGAACATCTTGCCGCGCTTGGCTTCGTCTGCCGCTCGGTATTGCTCGACCTGCTCGGCGTTGGCCGCAAGCATTTCGTCCAGCACCGCCGAGATTGCGCCGGTGTCGGTGACTTGCTTCAGGCCGCGTTTTTCGATGATCTCGTCTGCGCTGCCTTCGCCGTTGGCCATCGCTTCGAACACCACCTTGGCAATCTTGCCGGAGATGGTGTTGTCCTTGATGCGCTGCAGCATGCCGCCCAGTTGCTCGGCCGAAACCGGCGAATCCTCGATGTCCAGGTTCTGCTTGTTGAGCAGGCTGCCCAACTCGACCATCACCCAGTTCGCCGCCAGTTTGGCGTCGCCGCCGATGGCTGCGACTTTCTCGAAGTAGTCCGCCTGCTCACGGCTGGTGGCCAGCACGTTGGCGTCGTAGGCCGACAGACCGAAAGCACTCTGGAAGCGCTCGCGTTTCTGCGGTGGCAGCTCCGGCAGGGTGGCGCGCACGTCGTTGAGGAACGAGTCCTCGATGACCACCGGCAGCAGGTCCGGATCGGGGAAGTAACGGTAGTCGTTGGCTTCCTCTTTGCTGCGCATCGGACGGGTTTCGTCCTTGTTCGGATCGTACAGACGGGTCTGCTGGATCACTTTGCCGCCGTCTTCGATCAGGTCGATCTGACGCTGGATCTCGGAGTTGATCGCCTTCTCGATGAAGCGGAACGAGTTGACGTTCTTGATCTCGCAGCGGGTGCCGAATTCAACCTGGCCTTTCGGACGGATCGACACGTTGCAGTCGCAACGCAGCGAGCCTTCGGCCATGTTGCCGTCGCAGATGCCCAGGTAACGTACCAGCGCGTGGATCGCCTTGACGTAGGCCACGGCTTCCTTGGCGCTGCGCATGTCCGGCTCGGACACGATTTCCAGCAGCGGTGTGCCGGCACGGTTCAGGTCGATGCCGGTGGCACCGCTGAATTCTTCGTGCAGGCTCTTGCCGGCGTCTTCTTCCAGGTGCGCGCGGGTGATGCCGACGCGTTTGACCGTGCCGTCTTCCAGCGCAATGTCCAGGTGACCCTTGCCGACGATCGGCAATTCCATCTGGCTGATCTGGTAGCCCTTCGGCAGATCCGGGTAGAAATAGTTTTTACGGGCGAACACGTTGTGCTGACCGATCTCGGCGTCAATCGCCAGACCGAACATCACCGCCATGCGCACAGCTTCCTGGTTCAGCACCGGCAGCACGCCGGGCATGCCAAGGTCGATCAGGCTGGCCTGGGTGTTCGGCTCGGAGCCGAACGTGGTGGAACTACCGGAAAAGATTTTCGACCGGGTGGTGAGCTGGGTGTGAATCTCCAGCCCGATCACGACTTCCCATTGCATGTGTGTCTCCTCAGAAGCCGGTTGGGGTGCGGGTGTGCCAGTCAGTGTTCAACTGATACTGGTGGGCAACGTTCAACAGGCGACCTTCCTGGAAATACGGCGCGAGCAGCTGTACGCCAACCGGCAGACCGTCGACGAAACCGGCCGGCATCGACAGGCCCGGCAGGCCCGCGAGGTTGGCGGTGATGGTGTAGACGTCTTCCAGGTAGGCAGCGACCGGGTCGCTGTTTTTGGCGCCGAGTTTCCAGGCCGGGTTTGGCGTGGTCGGGCCGAGGATGATGTCGACTTCATTAAAGGCAGCCATGAAGTCGTTCTTCACCAGGCGACGGATCTTCTGCGCTTTCAGGTAGTAGGCGTCGTAGTAACCGGCGGACAGTGCGTAGGCACCGACCATGATCCGGCGCTGCACTTCGGCACCAAAGCCTTCGCCACGGGAGCGCTTGTACAGGTCTTCCAGGTTCTTCGGATCTTCGCAGCGGTGGCCGAAGCGCACGCCGTCGAAACGCGACAGGTTGGAGGAGGCTTCTGCCGGGGCGATCACGTAGTACGCAGGAATCGCGTGCTGCATGTTCGGCAGGCTGATTTCCTTGATCACGGCACCGAGCTTCTGCAGCTCTTTGATGCTGTTCTGGATCAGGTCGGCGATGCGCGGGTCGAGACCGGCGCCGAAGTATTCCTTTGGCACGCCGATGCGCAGGCCTTGCAGCGAACCGTTAAGACCAGCGGCGTAGTCTGGCACTGGCTCATCGATGCTGGTGGAGTCGTTCGGATCGAAGCCGGCCATACCTTGCAACAAAATCGCGCAGTCTTCGGCAGTGCGAGCCAATGGGCCGCCCTGATCGAGGCTGGAGGCGTAAGCGATCATGCCCCAGCGCGACACGCGACCGTAGGTCGGTTTCAGGCCGGTGAGGTTGGTGAATGCAGCTGGCTGACGGATCGAACCGCCGGTGTCGGTGGCTGTCGCAGCAGGCAAAAGACGAGCGGCAACCGCCGCCGCCGAACCACCGGACGAGCCGCCCGGTACGTGTTCCAGGTTCCACGGGTTTTTCACCGCGCCGTACCAGCTCGACTCGTTGGCCGAACCCATGGCGAATTCGTCCATGTTGGTCTTGCCCAGGGTCACGGTGCCGGCGGCGGCCAGCTTCGACACCACGGTGGCGTCATACGGAGCCTTGAAGTTGTCGAGCATCTTCGAGCCGCAGCTGGTGCGAATGCCCTGGGTGCAGAACAGGTCTTTGTGGGCGATCGGCGCACCCAGCAGGGCGCCGCTCTCACCATTGGCCCGGCGCACGTCGGCGGCTTTCGCCTGCTCGAGGGCCAGCTCTTCGGTGAGGCTGATGAAACTGTTGAGCTGCGGATCGAGCTGGGTAATGCGCGCCAGCAGGACTTTGGTCAGCTCTTCGGAAGAAAACTTTTTATCGGCGAGACCGCGGGCGATCTCGGCCAGAGTCAATTGATGCATTGCAGGCTCTTTCCCTTTAGTCGATGACTTTCGGAACCAGGTACAGGCCGTTTTCGACCGCTGGTGCGATGGACTGATAAGCCTCGCGGTTATTGCTTTCGGTCACGACGTCGGCGCGCAGGCGCTGACTGGCTTCCAGCGGGTGGGCCAGCGGCTCGATACCGTCGGTATCGACCGCCTGCATTTCGTCGACCAGCCCGAGAATGCTGTTGAGGGCCGAAGTGATGTGTGGAAGATCGGCGTCATTAAGGCCAAGGCTGGCCAGATGAGCGATTTTTTCCACGTCGGAGCGTTCTAGCGCCATCGGGTTTCTCCAGTGGAAAACAGGACGGACGGCGTCCGTGTGTTAGATTGTCGGAACACTACCGCACTTCTACGGTCATAAGGCCGCGATTGTGGGGCTTGGTGCACAGAAAAGCGGCCAATTTAACATATTGGCGCCTTGCCCAAAATCCCTGTCGTTGTTAGAGTTTGCCGCACTTTTTTACCCACGCGTTGCCTAGGGTCCCTTTCCCATGTTCAAGAAACTGCGTGGCATGTTTTCCAGCGATCTTTCCATTGACCTGGGCACTGCCAACACCCTTATTTACGTGCGCGAGCGCGGTATCGTCCTGAATGAGCCATCGGTTGTGGCCATTCGGACACACGGTAACCAGAAAAGTGTCGTCGCTGTCGGCACCGAGGCCAAGCGCATGCTCGGCCGTACGCCGGGCAACATTGCTGCCATTCGTCCGATGAAGGATGGCGTGATCGCCGACTTCAGCGTCTGCGAAAAGATGCTGCAATACTTTATTAACAAGGTTCACGAAAACAGCTTTCTGCAGCCCAGCCCTCGTGTGCTGATCTGCGTTCCATGCAAATCCACCCAGGTTGAGCGTCGTGCCATCCGTGAATCGGCCCTTGGCGCCGGTGCCCGTGAAGTGTTCCTGATCGAAGAGCCGATGGCCGCTGCGATCGGTGCCGGTCTGCCGGTTGAAGAAGCACGCGGTTCGATGGTCGTGGATATCGGTGGTGGTACTACCGAAATCGCGCTGATCTCCCTGAACGGTGTGGTCTATGCCGAATCCGTACGCGTTGGCGGCGACCGCTTCGACGAAGCGATCATCACCTACGTGCGCCGCAACTATGGCAGTCTGATCGGTGAATCCACCGCCGAGCGCATCAAGCAGGAAATCGGTACGGCCTACCCGGGCGGCGAAGTTCGCGAAGTCGACGTTCGCGGTCGTAACCTGGCCGAAGGTGTTCCACGCGCATTCACCCTGAACTCCAATGAAGTGCTGGAAGCTCTGCAAGAGTCGCTGGCAACCATCGTTCAGGCCGTGAAAAGTGCTCTGGAGCAATCACCGCCGGAACTGGCTTCCGACATCGCCGAGCGTGGCCTGGTGCTGACCGGTGGTGGCGCGCTGCTGCGTGACCTCGACAAGCTGCTGGCCCAGGAAACCGGTCTGCCGGTGATCGTTGCCGAAGATCCGCTGACCTGCGTCGCTCGCGGCGGTGGCCGTGCATTGGAAATGATGGACAAGCACACCATGGACCTGCTCTCCAGCGAATAATCGCCGGATGCAATACGTGGGTGAGCGCACAGGCAGCACTTTGCAGTGCTGCCTGTTGGCGTTTATCTTCTGTCAGTCTTCATCCAGGCCGGTTTGATGCCGTATGAATAAACAGAACATTTGCCTGGGAGGAGCGGCTTATTAAACCGCTTTTCGCCAAGGGCCCCTCACTGGGCGTGCGCTTGTTGGTGCTGGCCGTACTGTCGGTCGCGCTGATGGTCGTTGACGCGCGCTTTAGCCTTCTTAAACCCGTACGCAGCCAGGCCTCGCTGGTGCTGATGGACGCCTACTGGATTACCGACCTGCCCGGACGGTTGTGGGAAGGTATCGCCAGCCAGTTCGGCAGTCGCACAGAGCTCGTCGCCGAAAATGAAAAACTCAAGTCGGAAAACCTGCTGTTGCAGGGTCGCATGCAGAAGCTTGCCGCCCTTACCGAGCAGAACGTCCGTCTGCGCGAGTTGCTCAATTCCTCCGCGCTGGTCAACGAGAAGGTCGAAGTGGCCGAGCTGATCGGCATGGATCCCAACCCTTTCACCCATCGCATCATCATCAACAAAGGTGAGCGTGATGGCGTGGTGCTCGGTCAGCCGGTGCTCGATGCTCGCGGTCTGATGGGGCAGGTGGTCGAACTGATGCCGTACACCTCCCGTGTGCTGCTGCTGACCGACTCGACCCACAGCATTCCTGTGCAGGTAAACCGAAACGGTCTGCGGGCGATTGCCAGCGGCACCGGTAACCCCGAGCGTCTGGAACTGCGCCACGTGGCGGACACTGCTGACGTCAAGGAAGGCGATCTGCTGGTCAGCTCCGGCCTGGGTCAGCGTTTCCCGGCCGGTTATCCGGTGGCGACGGTCAAGGAAGTGATTCACGATTCCGGCCAGCCATTCGCCATTGTTCGCGCCGTGCCGACCGCCGCACTGAACCGCAGCCGTTACCTGTTGCTGGTGTTCAGTGACAACCGCACCGCGGAAGAGCGTGCCAACGATGCTGCGCAGGCTCAGGAAAACCTTGATGCCTTCGGTGGCGGTCCGGTGATTCCGTCTACGGTGCCGAAGATCGTCACCCCGCCTGCCGCAGCTGCGACTCCTGCCACGGCGGCGTCGCCGGCTGCGCCTGCTGCCAGCACTACACCGGCCAAACCCGCTGCAAGCAAACCGCCTGCAGCCACACCAGCGGCCAGCAAACCACCGGCGAATCAGCCGGCGGCTCGACCAGCGGTCAAACCGCCTGTCACTGCGCCGGCGACCACCGGGAGGCAAGAATAATGGTCGGGGCTACCGCATCGCGTAACGGCTGGATTGTCTGGCTGACATTTATTGTCGGCATTCTGCTCAGCGTATCGCCACTGCCCATTTTCATGGAAATCCTGCGCCCGCTTTGGCTGGCCTTGCTCCTGACTTTCTGGGCTTTGTATTTGCCGCACACCGTCGGCATGGTCACAGCTTTCTGCCTGGGATTGGCCGAAGACGTGCTGCAGGGCGATCTGCTCGGTCAGAATGCCTTGATCCTGACTTTGATCACGTTCCTGGTGCTGTCATTGCAGCAGCGCCTGCGAATGTTCCCGATGTGGCAGCAGAGCCTGGTGATCCTGGTGATCTTCGGCCTCGCCCAGCTCGTACAACTCTGGCTCAGTGCCTTGACCGGCAACCGTCAGCCGACCCTCGCGCTGGTCCTGCCGGCACTGGTCAGTGCCTTGCTCTGGCCTTGGGTCAGCTTCGCTTTGCGTGGATTGCGCCGGCGCTACAAAATCAACTGATTCGGTCAGGCATGGGCCCCCACCGGTGCCATGAGGCAGGGCACTCAACAGGGAGATGTTTGGATGAAGCCGCTTTACCTCGCCTCAGGATCGCCGCGTCGGCGTGAGTTGCTCACGCAGATCGGCATCCCGTTTACCGCCATCAGCGCGGATATCGATGAAACCCCTCTCGCCAATGAATCCCCATCGGCCTACGTCGAGCGCCTGGCGCGCGGCAAGGCCGAGGCCGGGCGGCGCACCTTCGCTTCCGACGTAGCGTTTTGCGTACTGGGCGCCGACACCGCCGTGGTGCTGGACGGCAAAATTCTTGGCAAACCGGTGGACGAAGCCGACGCATGCGCCATGCTGATGATGTTGTCCGGCAAGGAGCATGAAGTGCTGACGGCGATTGCCGTGCTCGACGGCGAGCGCTGCGAGTCGCGGGTGGTGCGCAGTCTGGTGCGGTTCCGGTCGATCAGCCGCGAAGAAGCTGCCGCCTACTGGGCCAGCGGCGAACCCCGGGACAAGGCGGGTGGCTACGGCATTCAGGGGCTCGGCGCGGTGTTCGTTGCCAGCCTCAATGGCAGTTACTCGGCGGTCGTCGGCTTGCCGGTGTGCGAAAGCGCAGAACTGCTCGGCCATTTCGGCATACCCTGTTGGCAAACCCTGAACGCGCAATGAGCGTCGAACGGACAAGATGCGGCCTTTATCGTGAACATGCCTGAACGAGACCCTGCCATGAGTGAAGAGATTCTGATCAACATCACGCCGATGGAATCGCGCGTGGCGGTGGTCGAAAACGGTGTGCTGCAAGAAGTGCACGTCGAGCGTACGCAAAAACGCGGGATCGTCGGCAATATCTATAAAGGCAAGGTGGTGCGGGTCCTGCCGGGCATGCAGGCGGCATTCGTCGACATCGGTCTGGATCGTGCAGCCTTCATTCATGCTTCGGAAATTTCCCTGCGCGAAGGCCCGGCGGTAGAAAGCATCAGCGCTCTGGTGCACGAAGGCCAGAGCCTGGTGGTGCAGGTCACCAAGGATCCGATCGGTTCCAAAGGTGCGCGCCTGACCACGCAACTGTCGATCCCGTCGCGCTATCTGGTGTACATGCCGCGCACCGCCCACGTCGGCATTTCTCTGAAGATCGAAGACGAAGCCGAGCGCGAACGCCTCAAGCAGGTGGTCAGCGATTGCGTGGCCAAAGAAGGCATCAAGGAGGCCGGCGGCTTCATTTTGCGTACCGCCGCCGAAGGTGCCGGGGCCGATGAGATCCTCATGGACATCCGCTACCTGCGCCGCCTGTGGGATCAGATCAACGAACAGATCAAGACCATCGGCGCACCGAGCGTGATTTACGAGGACTTAGGCCTGGCGCTGCGCACCCTGCGCGATCTGGTCAGCCCGAAGATCGAGAAGATCCGCATCGACTCCCGGGAAACCTTCCAGAAAACCACGCAGTTCGTCGCCGAACTGATGCCGGAAATCGCCGATCGTCTGGAACACTACCCAGGTGAACGACCGATTTTCGATCTGTATGGCGTCGAAGACGAAATCCAGAAAGCCCTGGAACGCAAGGTTCCGCTGAAGTCTGGCGGCTACCTGGTGATCGATCCGGCGGAAGCCATGACCACCATCGATGTGAACACCGGGGCGTTCGTCGGTCATCGCAACCTTGAAGAAACCATCTTCAAGACAAACCTCGAAGCGGCGACCGCGATTGCCCGGCAGATGCGCCTGCGCAACCTGGGCGGGATCATCATCATCGACTTCATCGACATGGAAGACGAAGAGCACCAGCGTCAGGTGCTGCGCACCCTGGAGAAACAACTGGAGCGCGATCACGCCAAGACCAACATCATCGGCATTACCGAGTTGGGCCTGGTGCAGATGACGCGCAAGCGCACCCGCGAAAGCCTCGAGCAAGTGCTGTGCGAACCGTGCAGCAGCTGTCAGGGCCGGGGCAAGCTGAAGACCCCGGAAACCATTTGCTACGAGATTTTCCGCGAGATCCTGCGTGAAGCCCGGGCCTATCAGGCCGAGGGTTATCGGGTGCTGGCGAACCAGAAAGTCGTGGATCGCCTGCTCGATGAAGAGTCCGGTAACGTGGCCGAACTTGAAGGTTTCATCGGGCGCACCATACGCTTCCAGGTAGAAACCATGTATTCCCAGGAACAATATGACGTGGTGCTGCTCTGAACCCCTGCGTCACCCTTTTCCTGAAACGGCTGGCCTCAGCTTTTTGCAGTATTTTTGCCATGGGAGCCAACTGACATGGAACGTCTGACACGCATTTTGGCCGCACTGACCCGCTGGGGTCTGGGCCTGTGCGCGTTGGTTCTGGTATTGATGGCGTTGTACGTCAGTCTTGGCCGGGAACTCACGCCACTGGTGGCCGAATACCGCACCGATATCGAAGACAAGGCCAGCGCCGCCCTGGGTCTGCCGCTGCAGATCGGCGAGTTGGAAGGCAACTGGAGCGGATTTGCACCGATCCTGCTGGCCCACGATGTGATGGTCGGCAGCGGCGCCAATGCCCTGCGCCTGGATCGGGTGCGTGCAGTGCCTGATCTGTGGGCCAGCCTGATGGCCCGCGAAGTGCGCATCGCCCATCTTGAACTCAACGGTTTGAAGATCAGCCTCAAGGAAGGCGAGGACGGAAAGTGGGCGCTGGAAGGCTTGCCGGTGCAGCAGGATCAGCCCATGGATCCCGAGCAACTGTTCAACCGCATGCAAATGATTCAGCAACTGTCGGTGCTCGACAGCCAAGTGACCTTGCAGCCGCGGGAGCAGGCACCGCTGACCTTCACGTATGTCGGCCTCAATCTCAAGACCGGCACCAGCCGCCAGCGCCTCGATGCACGATTGACCTTGCCTGACGGCCAGCCCGTGGCGCTTAGCCTGCGCACGCGGATTCGTCCGAGTCAGTGGCAGAGCAGCGAAGTGGAAGGTTATGTCAGCCTGCCGCAGAGTGACTGGTCGAAATGGCTGCCCGAGCGCCTGACCCAGCAATGGAATTTCTCCGAGATCAAGGCCGGCGGCGAGCTGTGGGTCAACTGGCGCGAGGGGGCGTTGCAGAGTGCTGCGATCCGCCTCAATGCGCCGCAACTGACCGGTGCCTACGCCGAACGCAAGCCGATCCAGATCAACAATCTGGCGCTCAATGGCTATTTCCAGCGCGGTTCCGAGGGAGCCATTGTCACACTTGATTCGCTGGCGATGAATTTCGGCGAAACCCGTTGGGAATCCCATGTCCAGATCAAACAGACTGTCGCCACCGACAACACCGAAGAACTCTGGCATCTGCAGGCTGACCGGCTCGACCTGACGCCGATCACACCTTTGCTCAATGCCCTCGGCCCGTTACCCCAAGGCTTAGCCACCGTGGTCGAGCGCCTGAAAGTCACCGGCGGGCTGCGTAACGTGCTGCTGGATTTCCGGCCGAACGCCACCGACGACAGCAAATTCGGCTTCGCCGCCAACCTTGATCAAGTCGGCTTCGACGCCTACCACGGCGCGCCCGCGGCACGGAATGTCAGCGGCAGCCTTACCGGCAATCTCGGCGGCGGCGAGCTGCGCATGGACAGCAAGGACTTCGTCCTGCACCTTGATCCGATCTTCGCCAAGCCATGGCAATACATTCAGGCCAACGCCCGGTTGACCTGGAAGCTCGATAAAGAAGGTTTCACTCTGATCGCACCGTACCTGAAGGTGCTCGGCGAGGAAGGCAAGATTGCCGGCGACTTCCTGATCCGCCTGCATTTCGATCACAGCCAGGAAGACTACATGGACCTGCGGGTCGGCCTGGTGGATGGCGACGGTCGCTACACCGCCAAGTACCTGCCGGAAGTCCTGAGCCCGGCCCTCGACGAGTGGCTGCGCACGGCGATTCTCAAGGGCGCGGTAGATCAGGGCTTCTTCCAGTATCAGGGTTCGCTGAACAAGAACGCCGGGGAAGCGGATCGCAGCATCAGCCTGTTCTTCAAGGTGCACGACGCCGAGCTGGCGTTCCAGCCGGGCTGGCCGCAGGTGAGCAAGGTCAGCGGTGACGTGTTCATCGAAGACAGCGGTGTGCGGATTCTCGCCAGCAAGGGCCAATTGCTCGACACCCAGGTCAGCGATGTCTTCGTCAATATTCCCCATGTGCCGAGCGGCGAGCACAGCCATATGTTCCTCGACGGCACCTTCGCGGGTGGGTTGGGCGATGGCCTGAAGATTCTTCAGGAAGCACCGATCGGCACCGCCGATACCTTCGCCGGCTGGGAAGGCGCGGGTGATCTGCAGGGCAAGCTCAAACTCGATGTGCCGTTGGCCAAGGGCGATCAGCCGAAAATCCTCGTCGACTTCAAAACCGCCAATGCGCGATTGAACCTGGCGGAGCCGAAGCTCGAACTGAGCCAGCTCAAGGGTGATTTCCGCTTCGACAGCGCCAAGGGCCTGAGCGGGCAGAACATCAGTGCCCGGGCCTTCGACAAACCGGTCACTGCGCAGATCTTCGCCGACGGCGGCCCCGGCAAACTCAAGACCCGGGTGGCGGCGTCGGGGCAGGTCGAGGTCAAGAAACTCACCGACTGGCTGGGCGTGACTCAACCGTTGCCGGTGTCCGGGACTATCCCTTATCAACTGCAATTGAATCTGGACGGTGCCGACAGCCAGTTGATGGTCAGTTCAAGCCTGAAGGGCGTGGCAGTGGATCTGCCGGCGCCGTTCGGCATGGCGGCCGATGTCGGGCGTGACACTGTGTTCCGCATGACGTTACAGGGGCAGGAGCGGCGTTACTGGGTCAATTACGATCAACTGGCCAACCTCACCTTCGCCGCGCCACCAGGCAATTTCGCCGATGGCCGTGGCGAGTTGTTCCTTGGCGCCGGCGAAGCGGTGTTGCCGGGTAACAAAGGCTTGCGGATACGCGGCGTGTTGTCCGAGCTGGATGTCAAACCCTGGCAGGATCTGCTGGACAAGTACGCCGGCCAGGATCCAGGCGGCAACGCCAAGCAGTTGCTCAGCAGCGCGGACTTCAAGATCGGCAAGCTTACGGCTTTCGGCACCACGCTGGATCAGGCGGCAGTGCAGGTTAATCGCAAGCCCGGCGCCTGGGCTTTGGCCCTCGACAGTCAGCAGGCCAAAGGCACGGCCGGCATTCCCGACGCCAAGGGCGCGCCGATTGCGGTGAACCTGCAATACGTGCGGTTGCCGGCACCGGACCCTACGGTGCAGGCCGACGAGAATGCGCCGGACCCGCTGGCCTCGGTCGATCCGAGCAAGATTCCGGCGCTGGATATCACCATCAATCAATTGTTCCAGGGCCAGGATCTGGTCGGCGGCTGGTCGCTCAAGGTTCGGCCGACCGCCAAGGGCATCGCCCTGAACAACCTCGATCTGGGCCTCAAGGGCATTCTTTTGCAGGGCAGCGGCGGCTGGGAAGGCACGCCCGGTGCCACGACCAGTTGGTACAAGGGGCGGATCGGCGGCAAGAACCTCGCCGATGTCCTCAAGGGATGGGGTTTTGCGCCGAGTGTGACCAGCGAAGAATTCCACATGGATGTCGATGGCCGCTGGCCGGGCTCGCCGGCGTGGCTGGCGACCAAGCGCTTCTCCGGTACCCTCGATGCGTCCCTCAACAAAGGCCAGTTTGTTGAAGTGGAGGGCGGCGCTCAGGCCTTGCGCGTGTTCGGACTGCTCAACTTCAACTCGATTGGCCGGCGTTTGCGCCTCGACTTCTCCGACCTCTTCGGCAAGGGCCTCAGCTATGACCGGGTCAAGGGATTGCTGGAGGCGACCAATGGCGTTTATGTGACGAAAGAACCGATCAAGTTGACCGGGCCTTCGAGCAACCTGGAACTGGACGGCACGCTGGATCTGGTGGGCGACAAGGTGGATGCCAAATTGCTGGTGACTTTGCCGGTGACCAACAACCTGCCGATTGCCGCGCTGATTGTCGGCGCGCCAGCGGTCGGCGGCGCATTGTTTCTGATCGACAAGCTGATCGGCGATCGCGTGGCGCGGTTCGCCAGCGTCAAATACACCGTCAAAGGCCCATGGAAAGAGCCGAAAATCACCTTCGACAAGCCTTTTTGAACAGCCAGCCCCTGAACCGATGGAGTAGCATGGCCGCATACCTCTTGCGGAGTGCGCCATGTCTTTAGCGGTGATTCAAATGGTCAGCCAGAGCGATGTGCTGGCCAATCTGCGCGATGCCCGACGTTTGCTCGAACAGGCGGCCAACGCCGGTGCGAAGCTGGCCGTGCTGCCGGAAAACTTCGCCGCCATGGGCCGTCGCGACATCGCCGACATCGGCCGCGCCGAAGCGCTCGGCGAAGGCCCGATCCTGCCGTGGTTGAAACAGACCGCCCGCGACCTCAAGTTATGGATAGTGGCCGGCACCTTGCCGTTGCCGCCTGTGGGACAGCCCGAGGCGAAGTCCCATGCCTGCTCGTTGCTGGTGAACGATCAGGGCGAAATCGTTGCTCGCTATGACAAGTTGCATCTGTTTGATGTCGATGTGGCGGACAATCGCGGCCGTTACCGCGAATCCGATGACTATGCTTATGGCAGTGGCGTGGTGGTTGCGGACACGCCGGTCGGCCGAATCGGCCTGACGGTGTGCTACGACCTGCGCTTCCCGGAGCTGTACAGCGAATTGCGCGCAGCCGGGGCCGAACTGATTACCGCACCGTCGGCCTTCACCGCGGTGACGGGGGCGGCCCACTGGGATGTACTGATCCGCGCGCGAGCCATTGAAACCCAGTGTTACGTGCTGGCGGCAGCCCAGGGCGGGACGCATCCGGGGCCGCGGGAAACCTTTGGCCACGGGGCGATTGTCGATCCGTGGGGCCGCGTGCTGGCACAGCAAGAGCAAGGCGAAGCCGTGTTGCTGGCCGAACGCGACAGCAATGAACAAGCGTCCATCCGGGCGCGAATGCCGGTGACCGGTCATCGGCGGTTTTTTTCGCAGGGCGCACAGCGACCTGCTTCAGAACACGAATTTAAGGCGTAAAACCTATGAGCGAGTTGTTGTCCTCAGTCAGTGATCACCTGTTGGCGCCCGGCGGCGTGACGATCGAGAGCCTGCAAGGCGTGCTCGGTGATCTGGCGGGTCCAGGCATCGATGCGGCCGACCTGTATTTCCAGGGGCAGATATCCGAGTCCTGGTCGCTGGAAGACGGCATCGTCAAGGAAGGCAGTTTCAACCTCGACCAGGGTGTCGGCGTGCGTGCGCAGTCCGGTGAGAAAACCGGTTTCGCCTACAGCAACGCGATCACCCTCGAAGCCCTCGGCGCAGCGGCCCGTGCGGCCCGTTCGATTTCCCGCGCCGGGCAGAACGGCACGGTACAGGCGTTCAGCACCCAGGACGTCGCCCAGTTGTACGCGCCGGATAATCCGCTGGAAGTCCTGAGCCGCGCTGAAAAAGTCGAACTGCTCAAGCGCATCGACGTAGCGACCCGCGCCCTCGATCCGCGTATCCAGCAGGTCAGCGTAAGCATGGCCGGGGTCTGGGAGCGGATTCTGGTGGCCTCGACCGACGGTGGCCTGGCTGCCGATGTGCGTCCGCTGGTGCGCTTCAACGTCAGCGTAATCGTCGAGCAGAACGGCCGTCGCGAGCGTGGTGGCCATGGCGGCGGCGGGCGTACCGACTACCGTTATTTCCTCGCTGAAGACCGCGCCATGGGTTATGCCCGTGAAGCGCTGCGTCAGGCGCTGGTGAATCTGGAAGCGATTCCGGCACCGGCCGGCACCTTGCCGGTGGTTCTGGGTTCGGGCTGGTCCGGCGTGCTGCTGCACGAAGCGGTCGGCCACGGTCTGGAAGGCGATTTCAACCGCAAGGGCAGTTCGGCCTACAGCGGTCGCATGGGCGAAATGGTTGCTTCGAAACTCTGCACCATCGTCGATGACGGCACCCTGAGCGGTCGTCGCGGTTCCCTGAGCGTCGACGACGAAGGCACCCCGACCGAGTGCACCACGCTGATCGAAAACGGCGTGCTCAAAGGCTACATGCAGGACAAGCTCAATGCGCGGCTGATGGGCGTGGCCCGCACAGGCAACGGTCGTCGCGAATCCTACGCACACTTGCCGATGCCTCGGATGACCAACACCTACATGCTTGGCGGCCAGAGCGATCCGGCGGAAATCATCGCGTCGGTGAAGAAGGGCATCTACTGCGCCAACCTTGGTGGCGGTCAGGTCGACATCACCAGCGGCAAGTTCGTGTTCTCCACCAGCGAGGCTTATCTGATCGAAGACGGCAAGATCACCGCGCCGGTCAAAGGCGCAACGTTGATCGGCAACGGTCCGGAAGCGATGAGCCGGGTGTCGATGGTCGGTAACGATCTGGCGCTGGACAGCGGTGTGGGGACTTGCGGCAAGGACGGGCAGTCGGTGCCGGTGGGTGTGGGCCAGCCGACCCTGAAAATCGATGCGATCACCGTGGGTGGCACGGGCGCATAAGAAGGGATGGAGCTTCGGGTGGCGCGCGGTGCGGCCACCCGGTGGCGAATATCAACGCAGACCGCGTTGAGTCTCGTCCAGCTCACGGATGTATTTGAAGATCTTGCGGCTCGAGGCAGGAGGTTTGTTTTGCGCAACCTCGTGCTGGGCCTGACGGATCAGGGAACGCAATTGCTGGCGGTCGGCGTCCGGGTAATCGACGACGAATTTCTCCAGCACGGCATCGTCACCGGCGATCAGGCGGTCACGCCAGCGTTCGAGGTTGTGGAAACGCTCGTTGTACTGACGAGTAGAGGCATCGAGTTGATCGAGCAAGGTGAGAATCGCGTCAGTGTCCTGATCGCGCATCAGTTTGCCGATGAACTGCAAGTGCCGTTTACGCGCGATGTTCGCGGTGTGCTTGGGCGCATCGGCCAGGGCCCGGCGCAAAGCGTCGGTCAATGGCAGTTTTGCCTGCAAGTCGGGCTTGAGCGTTGTAAGGCGCTCGCCAAGGTCAACCAGAGCATGCAGCTCGCGTTTGACCTGGGATTTGCTTTTTTCTCCCGTATCGAGGGAGTCGTCGTAAGAATCAACCATGGTGGCAGTCCGCAAAGAAACGCCGCCATGATAACCAGTCGGGGGCCGCTTGTCCGGCCCGGTCGCTCGAAGGCCCCAGCCGAAAGCAGAATTTGAGTGGAGATGAGCATGAGTGCAGTTGAAAGCGTCGGCCCACAGGCATTGCCGGCACTGCAGGAACAGGTCGAGCAGATCATCGCCGAAGCCAAGCGTCAGGGTGCCAGTGCCTGTGAAGTAGCGGTATCGCTGGAGCAGGGCCTGTCGACGTCGGTTCGTCAACGTGAAGTCGAAACGGTCGAGTTCAACCGCGATCAGGGTTTTGGCATCACGCTGTACGTCGGCCAGCGCAAGGGCTCGGCCAGTACATCCGCCACCGGGCCGGATGCGATTCGCGAAACCGTCGCTGCGGCGCTGGCGATTGCCAAGCACACTTCCGAAGACGAAGCCTCGGGGTTGGCCGATGCCGCGCTGATGGCCCGGGATATCCAGGATTTCGACCTGTTCCACCAATGGGACATCACCCCGGAGCAGGCCATCGAGAAGGCACTGCTCTGCGAAGCCGCCGCGTTCGACGCCGATGCACGCATCAAGAATGCCGATGGCACCACGTTGAGCACCCATCAGGGCTGCCGTGTGTACGGCAACAGCCACGGTTTCATCGGTGGTTACGCTTCGACCCGACACAGCCTGAGCTGCGTGATGATTGCCGAAGCCGATGGCCAGATGCAGCGCGATTACTGGTATGACGTGAACCGTCAGGGCAGCTTGCTGGCGGATCCGGTGAGCATTGGCCAGCGCGCGGCACAGCGCGCAGCGAGCCGTCTGGGTGCGCGTCCGGTGCCGACCTGCGAAGTGCCGGTTTTGTTTTCGGCGGAACTGGCGGGTGGGTTGTTCGGCAGCTTCCTGTCGGCGATTTCCGGCGGCAGTCTGTACCGCAAATCGTCTTTCCTCGAAGGCACCCTGGGGCAGAAGCTGTTCCCGGAATGGCTGACCATCGACGAGCGTCCGCACCTGATGCGTGCCATGGGCAGTGCTTCCTACGATGGTGACGGCCTGGCGACTTATGCTAAACCGTTCGTCGAGAAAGGCGAACTGGTCTCGTACATCCTTGGCACCTATTCCGGTCGCAAACTGGGCATGCCGAGCACCGCCAACGCGGGCGGCGTGCACAACCTGTTCGTCACCCATGGCGATGAAGACCAGGCTGCCTTGCTGCGGCGCATGGGGCGTGGACTGCTGGTCACCGAACTGATGGGCCATGGCCTGAACATGGTGACTGGTGATTACTCGCGCGGTGCGGCAGGTTTCTGGGTCGAGAACGGTGAAATCCAGTTCGCGGTGCAGGAAGTGACCATCGCCGGCAACATGCGTGACATGTTCAAGCAGATCGTCGCGGTGGGTAACGATCTGGAACTGCGCAGCAACATTCGCACTGGTTCGGTGTTGATCGAGAAGATGACTGTCGCGGGCAGCTAAGCCCCAGGCAGGTACAAAAAAAGGCGTGTCATCCGATTGGGTGGCGCGCCTTTTTTGTGTCCGCAAACTTTTCGGGTTGATCAGGGCAGCAAAAAAGCCACTCTTGTTTTGGTTCTCATTATCAACTAATAATAAATCTCATTATCGGATGAGCCCAGAATCATGAGTTCTGCCTTGCACGAGCAGCCGTACCTCGAAAGCTGGCGCTGGATGAGTCGCCAGATCCGTTGCGCGATGGATCCCGACGAACCGCGCCTGATCGAACACTACCTGGCTGAAGGCCGGTATCTGGCCTGCTGCACGGCGACCTCGCCCTGGACGGTCGCCGAAACCTCTTTCCGTCTGCTGCTCGACACGGCCACCGACATCGCGTTGCCGTGGCACTGGCGCAGCCTCTGCCTCGATCAAGCCTGGCTCCCGCTGCGTGAAATGGAGCGCCTGTCACTGTGCAAATGCCGGCTCAAACGCTGGCAAATCTACACCTGGCAGCTCGCCACCTGCGAGTTGCAACCCTCGATTCCTCTTATTGAACTGGTGCAAGGATTTTCAGATGACCAAGACACGTATTGAGCGCGACAGCATGGGCGAACTGCAGGTGCCGGTGGACGCTCTCTACGGCGCGCAGACCCAGCGTGCAGTGGATAACTTCCCGATCAGCGGCAAGCCGATGCCGACCCAGTTCATCCGCGCCCTGATTCTGGCGAAAGCGGCTGCCGCACGCGCCAACGTCGAACTTAACCAGCTCAGCGCCGCGCAAGGCAAAGCCATCAGCGATGCCGCCCAAGGTCTGCTGGAAGGCGACTTCATGCAGCATTTCCCGGTGGATATCTTCCAGACCGGCTCCGGCACCAGTTCCAACATGAACGCCAACGAAGTGATCGCCACCCTGGCCAGCCGCCTGCTCGAAGAGCCGGTGAACGCCAACGACCACGTCAACTGCGGGCAGAGCAGCAACGACATCATTCCGACCACCATCCACGTCAGCGCGGCGTTGGCCCTGCACGAACAACTGTTGCCGGCGTTGCTGCATCTGGTGCAAGTGATCGAGCGCAAGGCCGAGCAGGTGCATCACCACGTCAAGACCGGCCGCACCCACTTGATGGACGCCATGCCGGTGCGCATGAGTCAGGTGCTCAACGGTTGGGCGCAGCAACTCAAGGCCAATATCGGTCACCTGCAGGATTTGCTGCCAAGCCTGCAATCCCTGGCCCAGGGCGGCACGGCGGTCGGTACCGGGATCAACGCGCATCCGGAATTTGCTGCGCGTTTCAGCCGCCAATTGAGCCAGTTGACCAACGTCCAGTTCACGCCGGGCAAGGATCTGTTCGCTCTGATCGGCTCGCAAGACACTGCCGTGGCCGTGTCGGGCCAGCTCAAGGCCACCGCCGTGTCGCTGATGAAAATCGCCAACGACCTGCGCTGGATGAACTCCGGCCCGCTCGCCGGTCTCGGTGAAATCGAACTGGAAGGGCTGCAGCCGGGTTCCTCGATCATGCCGGGCAAGGTCAATCCGGTGATTCCGGAGGCCACCGCCATGGTGGCCGCGCAAGTGATCGGCAACGATTCGGTGATCACCATCGCCGGTCAGTCGGGCAATTTCGAATTGAACGTGATGCTGCCGATCATCGCCCAGAACCTGCTGAGCAGCATCGAGTTGCTGGCCAACTCCAGCCGTCTGCTGGGTGACAAGGCGATTGCCAGCTTCAAGGTCAATGAGTCGCGCCTCAAGGAAGCGCTGTCGCGCAACCCGATTCTGGTGACCGCACTCAACCCGATCATCGGTTACCAGAAGGCTGCCGAGATCGCCAAGCAGGCCTACAAACAAGGTCGTCCGGTGATTGATGTCGCGCTGGAGCACACCGACCTGTCGCGCAGCCAGCTGGAAGAGTTGCTCAATCCCGAGAAACTCACCGCCGGCGGCGTGTAAGCACCGCAACCGCTTTGGAGGTTCACCATGGAGCACTGGAAACGCACGATCGAACGGGCCAATCGCTGCTTCATGCTGGGCGAGCTGATCGATGCCCGCGAGGCTTACCTGCAAGCCCTGGCTTTGGCACAGGTGTTGTTCGAGCGCTGGGCCGATGCCGACGAAGCGGTGGCGGCCTGCGTCATTTCTCATCACAACCTGGCCGACCTGCATCTGCGCCTGAACCAGCCGGAGGAGAGCGCCGAGTACCTGTGCGCGATCCATCAACGACTGTTGCAGACCATGCAGGACGAGCGCCTGCGCCCGGCGCTGCGTGAAGCGGCCCTTCGCCAGAGCAGCAAGACCTACGTCGAGCTGCTCAATTTCATCAGCGAACACGGCGAATACCCGCGCACCCAACGCTTGCTGCACCCGGATACCGGCAATGCGCGCCGCGTGCCTGCCCAACATCACCATGGAGTCCACTGAAATGGCTTTTACCCTGCCAGTCTTGCCTTACGCCTACGACGCACTGGAACCGCACATCGATGCGCAAACCATGGAGATCCACTACACCAAGCATCATCAGACTTATATCAACAATCTGAACGCTGCGGTCGAGGGCACCGAATTCGCGGACTGGCCGGTGGAGAAGCTGGTCGCCAGCGTCCAGCAACTGCCGGAAAAGCTTCGTGCGGCGGTGATCAACCAGGGCGGCGGTCATGCCAACCATTCGCTGTTCTGGGAAGTGATGGTGCCCAACGGCGGTGGCAAACCTGACGGTGCGCTGGCCAAGGCGATCGATGAGCAACTGGGCGGCCTCGACAGCTTCAAGGAAGCCTTCACCAAAGCCGCGCTGACCCGCTTCGGCAGTGGCTGGGCGTGGCTCAGCGTCAACCCGGAAAAGAAACTGGTGGTGGAAAGCAGCGGTAACCAGGACAGCCCACTGATGAACGGCAACACGCCGATTCTCGGCCTCGACGTGTGGGAGCACGCCTACTATCTGCGCTATCAGAACCGTCGGCCGGAATACATCAGCGCGTTCTACAACGTGATCAACTGGCCAGAAGTCGCTGCGCGCTATCAGGCCGCGCTGGTTTAAGTCTCCTATAAAAACAATCCAAGGGTGACTATGGGCACTGAAACACTGGCGATCGGAAGTGGGCGTATGTTTCGTTACGCAATCGGTTCGCTGTTGCTGTTGGCGGGCATGACCTTGCTGGTCGCCCACGGACTGGAATGGCTGAATCTGGAACCGAAGTTGTCGCGGGCATTGCAGGGCGGCGCGATCTGCGCCCTCGGCACCGCACTCGGCGCGGTTCCGGTGCTGGTGATCCGCAACATGCCCCAGGCGCTGGGCGATACGCTGCTGGGTTTTGGCGCCGGCGTGATGCTGGCGGCAACCGCGTTTTCGCTGATCGTGCCGGGAATCGCTGCCGCCGAAAGTCTGGGGCTTGGCCCGTGGGGCGCCAGTGGTTTGATCTGTTTCGGCATCATGCTCGGGGCGTTCGGCCTGTATCTGGTGGATCGCAAGGTGTCCGGGGCTTCGCCGGAAATGCTCATCGGCACTGTCGAGCATCCGGTGATTCCGCCACGTATCTGGTTGTTCGTGTTTGCCATCATTGCCCATAACATCCCGGAAGGCATGGCCGTCGGTGTTTCCGCTGGCGGCGGCATGCCGGATGCTGACAGCCTGGCGATGGGCATCGCCTTGCAGGATGTGCCGGAAGGACTGGTCATTGCGCTGGTGTTGGCCGGAGCCGGGATGTCGCGGGTCAAGGCGTTTCTGATCGGGGCGGCATCGGGCCTGGTCGAGCCGGTGTTTGCACTGCTGTGTGCGTGGCTGGTCAGCCTGGCGGAACTGTTATTACCCCTGGGACTGGCGCTGGCGGCCGGGGCAATGCTGTTGGTGGTGACTCACGAAGTGATCCCGGAGTCGCGGCGCAATGGTCACGACAAGCTGGCGAGCCTGGGATTGTTGATCGGGTTCTGCCTGATGATGGTGATGGATACGGCGTTGGGATGAGAGGGAGGCTTGCTCCCTCCCTCGACACTAAAGGCTTTCAACCGCCTTCGTCGAAGTAGTTGTTGATCAGCGCGACCAGCGCATCCATGGCTTCCTGTTCCTGATGACCCTCAGTACTCAGGTGGATTTTGGTGCCCTTGCCGGCGGCGAGCATCATCATCGCCATGATGCTTTTGCCATCAACCGTGGTTTCCGGGGTGCGACCCACTCTGATCGTGCAGTCGGGATATTGACCCGCCACGCCAACGAACTTTGCCGACGCCCGGGCATGCAGGCCCAGCTTGTTGATGATTTCGATTTCCAGAGCAGGCATCGCGGTGTGAATCCTTTAGCTGAGGTCGCGGTGGCGAACCTGGACGTTCTTCAGGGTTTTCTGCAGGGCCTGACCCAGGCGTTCGGTCAGGTAGACGGAACGGTGGTGTCCGCCGGTGCAGCCAATGGCAATGGTCACATAAGCGCGATTGCTCGCAGCGAAGCGCGGCAGCCATTTGAACAGGTACGCATAGATGTCCTGGAACATCTCTTCGACTTCCGGCTGCGCCGCCAGGTATTCCGCCACAGGCTCATCGAGCCCGGATTGTGCGCGTAATTCCGGTTTCCAGTACGGATTGGGCAGGCAGCGTACATCGAACACCAGATCCGCATCCACCGGCATGCCGCGTTTGAAACCGAACGACTCCACCAGAAATGCAGTCCCCGGCTCCGGTTGGTTCAACAGTCGCAGCTTGATGGTATCGCGCAGCTGGTAGAGGTTCAGATTGGTGGTATTGACCTTCAGGTCGGCCAGATCGGCGATCGGGCCCAGCAGCGCGGTTTCGTCGTTGATGGCTTCGGCCAGCGAGCGATTGGCATTGCTGAGCGGGTGGCGACGACGGGTTTCCGAAAAACGTTTGAGCAACGTTTCGTCATCGGCGTCCAGGTACAGGACATCACACTGGATGTGCCGGCTGCGCACTTCCTCGAGCAACTCTGGAAAGCGTGACAGATGGCTCGGCAGGTTGCGGGCGTCGATCGAGACCGCCACCTGTGGCTGGAGCATTTCGGTATGAACCAGCGCGCGCTCGGCGAGGTCTGGCAACAAGCCGGCTGGCAGGTTGTCAATGCAGTAGTAGCCGTTGTCCTCAAGGACATCCAGGGCGGTACTTTTACCCGAGCCGGAACGGCCACTGACAATGATCAAGCGCATGGTTACGGCCTGTTCTGTTCTTCCAGTACAACCTGGTACAAGGCTTCGTTGCTTGGCGCGCTGCGCAGTCTGTCGCGCACGTCCTTGCGGTCGAGCATGCTGGCGATCTGGCGTAACAGCTCCAGGTGCGCATCGGTGGCGGCTTCCGGCACCAGCAGGACGAACAGCAGGTCCACAGGCGCGCCGTCGATAGCGTCGAAATCGATAGGGGCATCAAGGTGCATCAGAGCACTGATCGGCGCTTCGCAGCCCTTGAGGCGGCAGTGAGGAATGGCGATGCCGTTGCCAAAACCGGTGGAACCCAGTTTTTCACGGGCAATCAAAGCCTCGAAGACATCTTGCATCTCCAGATCCGGAACTTCCCGGGCGATCAGGTTGGCAATTTGTTCGAGGGCTTTCTTTTTACTGCCGCCCGGCACGTTCACCAGGGAACGGCCGGGGGTCAGGATACTTTCAAGTCGGATCATGGGGGTGGGGGTTATCGACCGGTAGCGCCCTGAAGCAGGCTCTGGGTCTTTTCCTTATGCTTTTTGAGTTGTTTATCAAGCTTGTCGGTCAACGCGTCGATCGCAGCGTACATATCGGTATGTTCCGCGTTTGCGACGACCTCGTTGCCGGGAATATGCAGCGTGGCTTCGATTTTCTGCTTCAGCTTTTCGACGCACATCGTGACCTGTACGTTGGTGATCTTGTCGAAATGCCCTTCGAGCTTCTTGAGCTTGAGCTCGATGTACTCGCGCAGAGGCTGGGTAACTTCCAGTTGGTGTCCACTGATGTTGACTTGCATACAGCTTCTCCTTCGTTGCCAGTGCATAAAGCGGCAGGCCGAAGAGCCTGCCACTGGAACGCTGTAACGTGGCTTACATCAACCGCTTGCGTTCGCTCGAAGGCGCGATCCCGAGGGATTCGCGGTACTTGGCGACGGTGCGGCGAGCCACCTGAATGCCTTGTGCCTCCAGTAAACCAGCGATCTTGCTGTCACTCAACGGCTTTTTCTGATTTTCCGCGGCAACCAGTTTCTTGATGATCGCGCGGATCGCCGTGGACGAGCATTCACCGCCTTCTGAGGTGCTCACATGGCTGGAGAAAAAGTATTTCAGTTCATATATGCCCCGTGGGGTATGCATGAATTTCTGCGTGGTCACCCGGGAAATCGTCGACTCGTGCATGCCAACCGCCTCTGCAATGTCGTGCAGGACCAGCGGCTTCATGGCTTCGTCGCCGTACTCCAGAAAGCCGCGCTGATGCTCGACGATCTGGGTGGCTACTTTCATCAGGGTTTCGTTGCGGCTCTGCAGGCTCTTGATGAACCAGCGAGCTTCCTGCAACTGATTGCGCATGAAGGTATTGTCGGCGCTGGTGTCGGCACGGCGCACGAAACCGGCGTATTGGGCGTTGACCCGCAGGCGCGGTACCGATTCCTGGTTCAGCTCGACCAGCCAGCGCTCGTTGTCCTTGCGCACGATGACGTCAGGCACCACGTACTCGGCTTCGGTGGATTCGATCTGCGAGCCTGGGCGCGGATTGAGGCTCTGCACCAGTTCGATGACCTGGCGCAGTTCATCTTCCTTGAGCTTCATGCGCCGCATCAGCTGGCTGTAGTCGCGGCTGCCGAGCAGGTCAATGTAATCGGTGACCAGACGTTTGGCCTCGGCCAGCCAAGGGGTCTTGGCCGACAGCTGGCGCAATTGCAGCAGCAGGCATTCGCCCAGGTTGCGTGCGCCGATGCCTGCCGGCTCGAATTGCTGGATGCGGTGCAGGACGGCTTCGATCTCGTCCAGCTCGATGTCGAGCTCGGGATCGAAGGCTTCGAGAATTTCTTCGAGGGTTTCGTCCAGGTAGCCCTGATTGTTGATGCAATCGATCAGGGTGACGGCGATCAGGCGATCGGTGTCGGACATCGGTGCGAGGTTCAACTGCCACAGCAGGTGGCTTTGCAGGCTCTCGCCGGCGGAGGTGCGGGTGGTGAAGTCCCACTCGTCATCGTCGCTGCTCGGCAGGCTGCTGGCGCTGGTCTGGTAGACGTCTTCCCAGGCGGTGTCAACGGGCAGTTCGTTGGGGATTCGCTCGTTCCATTCGCCGTCTTCGAGGTTGTCGACTGTCGGCGCGGTCTCCTGATAAGAAGGTTCCTGGATCTCGGTGTTGGGCTTCTGTTCGGCGTTGTCGGCCATGGGATCGGAGTTGTCGAAGTCGTCGCCGTCTTCCTGGCGTTCGAGCATCGGATTGGATTCCAGAGCCTCCTGGATTTCCTGTTGCAGATCCAGGGTAGACAATTGGAGCAGGCGGATGGCCTGTTGCAGCTGCGGTGTCATCGTCAGCTGCTGGCCCATTCTCAAGACTAGCGATGGTTTCATGGCAGGGGCTTAACACCTTATTCGCCGGCGCTATGCGCCATCCACTACAGGGCGCCGGAGCGCCAAACTTAAGCAAATTATATGCCTGAAACTGTCGTGTTTGCCTAGAGCGCTGTAACAATAAAAGCGTATAAAAAAGCGCTTCAACGTTACAGCACCCGGACGGCTGGTCGAATACCGTCGAGCTTACAGGCGGAACTCGTGGCCCAGGTAGACTTCCTTCACCAGATCGTTGGCGAGGATGGTCGCGGAGTCGCCTTCGGCGATCAACTGGCCATCGTTGACGATGTAGGCGGTTTCGCAGATATCCAGCGTCTCACGGACGTTGTGGTCGGTGATCAGTACACCGATGCCCTTGGCCTTGAGGTGGTGGATGATCTGCTTGATGTCGCCGACAGAGATCGGGTCGACACCGGCGAACGGTTCGTCGAGCAGGATGAATTTCGGTGCCGTGGCCAGTGCACGGGCGATTTCCACCCGGCGGCGCTCACCACCGGACAGGCTCATGCCGAGGTTGTCGCGGATGTGGCTGATGTGGAATTCCTGCAGCAGGCTTTCCAACTCCTTGCGACGACCGGCCTTGTCGAGCTCCTGACGGGTCTCAAGGATGGCCATGATGTTGTCGGCTACCGACAGTTTGCGGAAGATCGACGCTTCTTGCGGCAGATAGCCGATACCGGCCTTGGCGCGACCGTGCATCGGCTGGTGGCTGACGTCCAGATCGTCGATCAGTACGCGACCCTGATCGGCCTGGACCAGACCGACGATCATGTAGAAGCAGGTGGTCTTGCCGGCGCCATTCGGGCCGAGCAGGCCGACGATCTGACCGCTGTCGATCGACAGGCTGACGTCGCGCACGACCTGGCGGCTTTTATAGGCCTTGGCCAGGTGCTGAGCTTTCAGAGTTGCCATTACTGGGTTTTCTCGTCGGTTTTCTTCTTCGGCTGGATCACCATGTCAATGCGCGGACGCGCTTCGGTGACCTTGTTGCCGGTGGCACGACCAGCGCTGGCCAGCTTTTTCACCGTGTCATAGACGATTTTCTCGCCCTGAGTGGTGTTGTTGTCCTTGTCGACGACTTTCGCCTTGTCGATCAGCACAACGCGGTTTTGCGCGGCGTGGTACTGAATGGTCACGCCCCAGCCCTGTACAGGCTTGGTGTCGCCCGCCGTCTGCAACTGCTCGAAGTAGGCAAGGTTGCCCACCGAGGTCACGACGTCGATATCGCCGGTCTGGGTGCGGGTGATGGTCACGGTATTGCCTTTGACGATCATCGAACCCTGAGTGATGATCACGTCACCTTTATAGGTAGCAACGCCGTTCTTGTCGTCCAGCTGGGCATCGTCGGCCTGAATACGGATTGGCTGCTCTTGATCGTTCGGCAGAGCCCAGGCGCTCACGCTTCCCAGTGCTGCGCCCAGACTGAGCAAAATAGGGAGGGTTTTAACGAGCCTCATACTGTCCTCTTACGTTCGATAGCAGGTGTATCCTGCTTTCCTTCAAATACGCTTTCATTCCTACGCCAGTCGATACACCGCCAGCGCCGTCGATTCTAACGGGTTGCTGGGTCTGCGCATATTGCTGCTGCGGGAACACCGTCATGCGAGTGGAGGTGATCAGGGTGTCGCGGTTCTTTTCGTCGGTGCGCTTGACGCGTACCGAGTCGATCAGCTCGACCTCGGTGCCACCGGAGTTCACTTCACCGCGTTCACTGGTCACGTGCCATGGGAAATCGGTGCCACGGAACATGTTCAGATCAGGCTTGGTGACCAGTGTAATGTCGGTCGCCTTGACGTGCTCAGCCTTGTCGGACGTCATTTCGTACTGCACTTTGCCGTCTTCGAGGTACTGGATCGTGTGGGTATTGGTCGCATACCAGTCGATCGGGCTTTCCTCTGCCGAAACCGGCGGTTTGTCGAGGAAGCGTTCCGGGCTGATGTTCCAGTAGCCGACCGCACCGAATATCGCTGCGATGCAACCGAACAGCAGGATGTTGCGAAACTTTTTGCTAAACATGGTTGGACTCACAGGTACGCGTTGTTGGCGGCGTCGAGGCTGCCTTGTGCGCGCAGGATCAGTTCGCAGAATTCGCGGGCGGCACCTTCGCCGCCACGGGCCTGGGTGACGCCATGGGCGTGCTCGCGCACAAAGGGGGCGGCGTTGGCCACGGCCATGCCCAGCCCTACACGGCGGATCACCGGCAGGTCCGGCAGGTCGTCACCGAGGTAAGCCACTTGCTCATAGCTTAGGCCCAGTTGCTCCAGAAGACCGTCGAGCACGACCAGTTTGTCTTCGCGGCCCTGAAACAGGTGCGGGATCCCCAGGTTTTTTGCCCGGCGTTCGACCACCGGGGTCTTGCGACCACTGATGATGGCGGTCTGTACACCAGCATTCATCAGCATCTTGATGCCCTGGCCATCGAGTGTATTGAAAGTCTTGAACTCGCTGCCGTCTTCAAGGAAGTACAGGCGACCGTCGGTGAGGACACCGTCGACGTCGAAAACCGCCAGTTTGATGGCTTTGCCGCGTTGCAGCAGATCGGTGCTCATTTACATCACTCCTGCGCGCAGCAGATCGGAGAGGTTGAAGGCGCCGATCGGGCGATCCTCTTCATCTACGACAACCAGCGCGTTGATTCGGTGGTCTTCCATGATTTTCAGGGCTTCGGCCGCGAGCATCTCGGCGCGGGCGGTCTTGCCGTGCACGGTCATTACCTGGTCGATGGTGGCGCTATGGATATCAATGCTGCGATCCAGGGTGCGGCGCAGGTCGCCGTCAGTGAAGATCCCGGCCAGTTTGCCGTCCGTTTCAAGAATGACGGTCATGCCCAGACCCTTGCGGGTCATTTCCATCAGCGCGTCCTTGAGCAGGGTGCCGCGCTGTACCTGCGGCAGTTCCTGACCGGCGTGCATGACATTTTCCACTTTCAGCAGCAGGCGTCGGCCCAGTGCGCCGCCCGGGTGGGAAAAGGCGAAATCTTCGGCAGTGAAGCCGCGCGCTTCCAGCAGCGCCACGGCCAGGGCGTCGCCCATGACCAGCGCAGCGGTGGTCGAGGAGGTCGGTGCGAGGTTCAGCGGGCAGGCTTCGTGTTCGACGTGAACGTTGAGATTGACCTCGGCAGCCTTGGCAAGCGGCGATTGCGGGTTGCCGGTGACGCTGATCAGCTGGATGCCCAGGCGCTTGATCAGTGGCAGCAGGGTGACGATTTCGTTAGTGGAGCCGGAGTTCGACAGGGCCAGAATCACGTCATCGCGAGTGATCATGCCCATGTCGCCGTGGCTGGCCTCGGCCGGGTGCACGAAAAACGCCGGGGTGCCGGTGCTGGCCAGGGTCGCGGCAATCTTGTTGCCGATGTGCCCGGACTTGCCCATACCGACCACGACAACACGGCCCTTGCTGGCCAGAATCATCTCGCAAGCGCGTACGAAATCGGCGTCGATATGGGGCAACAAGCCTTGTACGGCTTCCACTTCGAGGCGGATGGTGCGTTGTGCCGATTGAATCAGGTCGCTGGTTTGGCTCATGTCAGAAATCGTATAGCCCGATGAAAAGGCGGCGATTATAGCGGTTATGTTGAAAAGCCTCACGCAAGTTCGTCGTGCTTTGTCATTCCTCGTTACCAAAACTCTGTAAATAAGGCCTGAAGCCCTTCAACTCGCCGAATGCGGGCCGGTGCAGGCCTTGGGCGCTTGCCCTTTGCAGTGATATAGTTCGCCGCCAGTTCGGCCTGCCCGGGATGTAGGGGCTTTCTTCCAGGAAGCCAGGCGTCCGAGTGAGAGGCTGCATCGCAAGGAGTTTAGATGAGTGCCGATAACGCCTACGCGGTCGAGCTGAAGGGAGTCTCCTTCAAGCGCGGTGCGCGGAGCATTTTCAATAACGTCGATATCCGCATCCCGCGCGGCAAGGTCACCGGCATCATGGGGCCTTCCGGGTGTGGCAAGACCACGCTGCTGCGCCTGATGGGCGCGCAGTTGCGGCCATCCAAAGGCGAGGTCTGGGTCAACGGCCAGAACCTGCCGAAGCTGTCGCGCAGCGATCTGTTCGATGCGCGCAAGCACATGGGCGTGCTGTTTCAGAGCGGTGCGCTGTTCACCGATCTCGATGTGTTCGAGAACGTCGCCTTCCCGCTTCGTGTTCATACCGACCTGCCGGACGAGATGATCCGCGACATCGTGCTGCTCAAATTGCAGGCGGTGGGACTGCGCGGGGCGATCGAACTGATGCCCGACGAGCTGTCCGGCGGCATGAAACGCCGTGTCGCACTGGCCCGTGCCATTGCCCTCGATCCGCAGATTCTCATGTACGACGAACCGTTCGTCGGCCAGGATCCGATCGCCATGGGCGTTCTGGTTCGCCTGATCCGTCTGCTCAACGATGCCCTGGGGATCACCAGCATCGTGGTGTCCCACGATCTCGCCGAAACCGCGAGCATCGCCGACTACATCTATGTGGTCGGTGATGGGCAGGTATTGGGGCAGGGCACGCCGGACGAACTGATGAACTCGGACGATCCGCGTATCCGCCAGTTCATGACCGGTGAACCCGACGGCCCGGTGCCGTATCACTTTCCAGCGCCGGATTACCGCGCAGATCTTCTGGGGAAGCGCCGCTGATGCGCAGAATTACATTAATGGAGCGTGTACGTCGCTTCGGCCTCGCCGGAATCGACAGCGTCGCAGTGTTCGGGCGTTCGACCCTGTTCCTGTTTCATGCCTTGCTGGGTCGTGGTGGCATCGGTGGCGGTTTTGGCCTGCTGGTCAAGCAGCTGCACTCCGTCGGTGTGATGTCGCTGGTGATCATCGTGGTGTCCGGGATTTTCATCGGCATGGTGCTGGCGCTGCAGGGCTTCAACATCCTGTCGAGCTACGGCTCGGAGCAGGCTGTCGGGCAGATGGTGGCGCTGACCCTGCTGCGTGAACTGGGGCCGGTGGTGACCGCGCTGTTGTTCGCCGGTCGTGCCGGTTCGGCGCTGACGGCGGAAATCGGCAACATGAAATCCACCGAGCAGTTGTCCAGCCTGGAAATGATCGGGGTCGACCCGCTCAAGTACATCATCGCTCCGCGTCTGTGGGCCGGCTTCATTTCCCTGCCGGTGCTGGCGATGATCTTCAGCGTGGTCGGCATCTGGGGCGGTTCGTGGGTCGCCGTCGACTGGCTGGGCGTCTACGAAGGTTCCTACTGGTCGAACATGCAGAACAGCGTGAGCTTCGGTGACGATGTGCTCAACGGCATCATCAAAAGTGCAGTATTCGCTTTTGTCGTCACCTGGATCGCCGTATTTCAAGGCTATGACTGCGAACCCACCTCCGAGGGGATCAGTCGTGCCACCACCAAGACCGTGGTTTACGCCTCGCTGGCAGTACTCGGCCTGGACTTTATTCTGACCGCTTTGATGTTTGGAGATTTCTGATGCAAAACCGCACCCTGGAAATCGGTGTCGGCCTGTTCCTGCTGGCAGGGATCCTGGCCTTGTTGCTGCTGGCCCTGCGGGTCAGTGGCCTGTCTCCGACTTCGACCACCGATACCTACAAGCTTTACGCGTATTTCGACAATATCGCCGGTCTGACGGTCAGAGCCAAAGTGACCATGGCGGGTGTGACCATCGGCAAGGTCACCGCGATCGATCTGGACCGCGACAGCTTCACCGGTCGGGTTACCCTGCAAGTGGATAAAAGCGTCGACAATCTGCCGACCGACTCCACAGCATCTATCCTGACTGCGGGTCTGCTGGGCGAGAAGTACATCGGTATCAGCGTGGGCGGGGAAGACACTCCGCTCAAGGATGGTGGAACCATTCACGACACCCAGTCGTCTCTGGTACTGGAAGACCTGATCGGTAAATTCCTGCTCAATACCGTTAGCAAAGACGCCAAATGAGGAGCTTTTGAATGATCTCTACCTTGCGACGTGGCCTGTTGGTGTTGCTTGCGGCACTGCCGCTGGTGGCTAACGCCGTGGCGGTACAATCGGCGCACGATCTGGTTCAGGACACCACGAACCGGATGCTCGCCGATCTGTCGGCCAATAAAGAGAAGTACAAGCGGGATCCGCAGGACTTCTACACCGCGTTGAACACCATCGTCGGGCCGGTCGTGGATGCCGAGGGCATTTCCAAGAGCATCATGACGGTCAAGTATTCGCGCAAGGCAACCCCGGCGCAGATGAAGACCTTCGAGGAAAACTTCAAGCGCGGCCTGTTCCAGTTCTACGGCAACGCCTTGCTCGAGTACAACAACCAGGGCATCACCGTCGATGCACCCAAGGATGAGTCGGGCGATCGCACCAGCGTCGGCATGACCGTCAAGGGCAACAACGGCGCGATCTATCCGGTGTCGTACACCCTCGAGAAGATCAACGGCGAGTGGAAACTGCGTAACGTGATCATCAACGGCATCAACATCGGCAAACTGTTCCGTGACCAGTTCGCCGACGCGATGCAGCGCAACGGCAACGACCTGGACAAGACCATCAACGGCTGGGCCGGTGAAGTCGCCAAGGCCAAGCAGTCGGCCGAGCAGAACGAGAAGCCTGCGCAATGACCGAGTCGGCCATTCGTCTGGACGAAGCCAGTGAGCTGCAACTCAGCGGCGTGCTGGATTATCGCACCGCCCCTGACCTGCGCGAGCAGGGCAGGGCGCTGATCAAGTCGTGCAATGCCCCGGCATTGGTGATCGATTGCTCGGCGGTGGAGAAGTCCAGCAGCGTCGGTCTGTCGCTGCTGCTGTGCTTCATTCGCGATGCCAAGGCCGCCGGCAAGGCGGTCAGCATCCGCGGGATGCCCGAAGACATGCGTGAAATTGCTCAGGTCAGCGAACTGACCGAGCTGTTGGCGCAACCCTGAACCCGCATCAATAGAGAAGCCCCCCGTCAGAGTCCTGCGCAGCGGGGTTCGCAGGCGCGGGGCTTTTTTGTATGATGTCCGACCCGTGCGCACAGGGCGCCGATTGAGGTTGAGCATGCAGGCCGTAGAAGTGAAGAGCTTCCTTGAAGGAAAGCTGCCAGGAACGCTGGTGGAAGTAGAAGGCGAAGGCTGCAACTTCCAGCTGAACGTGATTAGTGATGAACTGGCGGCGTTGAGCCCGGTCAAGCGTCAGCAAAGCATCTATGCCCATTTGAACCCTTGGATCGCCGATGGCAGCATCCACGCGGTCACTATGAAATTTTTCAGCAGCGCGGCCTGGGCCGAGCGCACCTGAGCCCTAGGGCGTCGAGATTCTTATGGATAAATTGATTATTACCGGTGGCGCTCGTCTTGATGGCGAGATCCGCATCTCCGGGGCGAAGAACTCCGCCCTGCCAATCCTGGCCGCCACCCTGCTGTGCGATGGCCCGGTTACCGTTGGCAACCTGCCGCACCTGCACGACATCACCACCATGATCGAGCTGTTCGGTCGCATGGGCATCGAGCCTGTGATCGACGAAAAGCTCAGCGTCGAAATCGACCCGCGCACCATCAAGACCCTGATCGCTCCGTACGAACTGGTGAAAACCATGCGTGCCTCGATCCTGGTGCTGGGCCCGATGGTCGCACGTTTTGGTGAAGCCGAAGTCGCACTGCCTGGTGGCTGCGCCATCGGCTCGCGTCCGGTCGACCTGCACATCCGAGGTCTGGAAGCCATGGGCGCGGTCATCGACGTCGAAGGCGGCTACATCAAGGCCAAGGCCCCTGAAGGCGGCCTGCGCGGCGCGCACTTCTTCTTCGATACCGTCAGCGTGACCGGTACCGAAAACATCATGATGGCTGCTGCTCTGGCCAAGGGCCGCAGCGTACTGCAGAACGCCGCTCGCGAACCTGAAGTGGTCGACCTGGCGAACTTCCTGAACGCCATGGGCGCCAAGGTATCCGGTGCCGGCACCGACACCATCACCATCGACGGCGTCGAGCGTCTGGGTTCGACTTTCTACAAAGTCATGCCTGACCGTATCGAGACCGGCACCTATCTGGTAGCCGCTGCAGTCACCGGTGGTCGCGTGAAGGTCAAGGACACCGATCCAACCATTCTCGAAGCGGTTCTGGAAAAGCTGCGTGAAGCCGGCGCCGAAATCACCAGCGGCGAAGACTGGATCGAGCTGAACATGCACGGCAAGCGTCCGAAAGCGGTCAACGTGCGCACCGCGCCGTACCCGGCGTTCCCGACCGACATGCAGGCGCAGTTCATCTCGCTCAACGCCATTGCCGAAGGCACCGGTGCGGTCATCGAGACGATCTTCGAAAACCGTTTCATGCACGTGTACGAATTGCATCGCATGGGCGCCAAGATCCAGGTCGAAGGCAACACGGCCATCGTCACCGGCACTGAAATTCTCAAGGGCGCGCCGGTCATGGCTACCGACCTGCGTGCTTCGGCCAGCCTGGTAATTTCGGCCCTGATGGCCGAAGGCGATACCCTGATCGACCGCATCTACCACATCGACCGTGGTTACGAGTGCATCGAGGAAAAACTGCAGATGCTGGGCGCCAAGATCCGTCGCGTTCCGGGCTAGTCGCTGCATCTGGACACAGGGAAGTGTCCGTTGAATTCGTTTTGATCGGGGGTGGTAACGCCCTCGATGTATGTCCGGCGCCGATTGCGACCGGACATGAGTACCTTGATAAGGACTGACGTTTCCCATGTTGACCATCGCACTGTCCAAGGGCCGCATCCTTGACGACACCCTGCCGCTTCTCGCCGAAGCGGGCATCGTGCCGACCGAGAATCCGGACAAGAGCCGCAAGCTGATCATCCCCACGACCCAGGAAGACGTTCGCCTGTTGATCGTGCGTGCCACCGACGTGCCGACCTATGTCGAGCATGGCGCGGCCGACCTCGGCGTTGCCGGTAAAGACGTGCTGATGGAATACACCGGCCAAGGCCTGTACGAGCCGCTGGATCTGCAGATTGCCCAGTGCAAGCTGATGACCGCCGGCAAGGTCGGCGCGGTCGAGCCCAAGGGCCGCCTGCGCGTCGCCACCAAATTCGTCAACGTCGCCAAGCGTTACTACGCCGAGCAGGGTCGTCAGGTCGACATCATCAAGCTGTACGGCTCGATGGAACTGGCACCGCTGATCGGTCTGGCCGACAAGATCATCGACGTGGTCGACACCGGCAACACCCTGCGTGCCAATGGCCTGGAACCTCAGGAACTGATCGCCACGATCAGCTCTCGTCTGGTGGTCAATAAAGCTTCGATGAAAATGCAACACGCCCGAATCCAGGCGTTGATCGACACCCTGCGCAAGGCAGTGGAGTCTCGACACCGCGGCTGATGTACCTGCGCGACGTTAAGTCGCGCCCGTCTATCCGCCTCATAGCCAGAATCTCAGGTGCCCAAGCGGAAACGACTGCTAAGTTAGGGCGCCTGAGTTTTTGCCATTCCTATGAGGCTCTCGCTATGACCGCACCGACTGCAATTCGCCGACTCAACGCTGCTGACCCGGATTTCGCGCATCATCTGGATCATCTGCTGAGCTGGGAAAGTGTGTCTGACGACTCGGTCAATCAGCGGGTGCTGGACATCATCAAGGCTGTACGCGAGCGCGGTGACGCGGCACTGGTCGAGTTCACCCAGAAATTCGACGGCCTCGAAGTCGCTTCGATGGCGGACCTGATCCTGCCGCGCGAGCGTCTGGAACTGGCCCTGACCCGCATCACTGTCCCGCAACGCGAAGCGCTGGAAAAAGCCGCCGCCCGCGTGCGCAGCTATCACGAAAAACAGAAGCAGGACTCCTGGAGCTACACCGAAGCCGACGGCACGGTGCTGGGCCAGAAAGTCACGCCACTGGATCGCGCCGGTCTGTACGTGCCGGGCGGCAAGGCGTCGTACCCGTCGTCGGTGTTGATGAACGCGATTCCGGCCAAGGTCGCCGGCGTGACCGAAGTGGTCATGGTGGTGCCGACCCCGCGCGGTGAGGTCAACGAGCTGGTGCTGGCGGCGGCGTGCATCGCCGGCGTCGACCGGGTGTTCACCATCGGTGGCGCGCAAGCCGTTGCCGCATTGGCCTATGGCACCGAAAGCGTGCCGCAGGTGGACAAGGTCGTCGGCCCGGGCAATATCTACGTCGCCACGGCCAAGCGTCACGTATTCGGTCAGGTCGGCATCGACATGATCGCCGGCCCGTCGGAAATCCTCGTGGTGTGCGACGGCCAGACCGATCCGGACTGGATCGCCATGGACCTGTTCTCCCAGGCCGAGCACGACGAAGACGCCCAGGCGATTCTGGTCAGCCCGGACGCAGAGTTCCTCGACAAGGTCGCCGCCAGCATCGACAAACTGCTGCCGACCATGGATCGCGCGACCATCATCGAAACCTCGATCAACGGCCGTGGTGCCCTGATTCACGTGCGCGACATGGCCCAGGCCATCGAAGTTGCCAACCGCATCGCGCCGGAACACCTTGAACTGTCGGTCGCAGACCCGCAGGCCTGGCTGCCGCAGATCCGCCACGCCGGCGCGATCTTCATGGGCCGCCACACCTCCGAAGCGCTGGGCGACTACTGCGCAGGTCCGAACCACGTGTTGCCGACCTCCGGCACCGCGCGTTTCTCCTCGCCGCTGGGCGTGTATGACTTCCAGAAGCGTTCTTCGATCATCTTCTGCTCCGAGGCCGGTGCTTCGGAACTCGGCAAGACCGCATCGATCCTGGCCCGTGGCGAATCGCTGAGCGCCCACGCGCGCAGCGCCGAATACCGCATCAAAGACGAAGTGAAGGGGAACTGAACATGAGCAAATTCTGGAGCCCGTTCGTCAAGGATCTGGTGCCGTATGTGCCGGGCGAGCAGCCGAAGCTGACCCGTCTGGTCAAACTCAACACCAACGAAAACCCGTACGGCCCGTCGCCAAAAGCCCTGGCGGCGATGCAGACCGAACTCAACGACAACCTGCGTCTGTACCCGGACCCGAACAGCGATCTGCTGAAAAACGCCGTCGCCAAGTACTACGGCGTGCAGAGCAATCAAGTGTTCCTCGGCAACGGTTCGGACGAAGTGCTGGCGCACATCTTCCACGGTCTGCTGCAGCACGATCAGCCGATCCTGTTCCCGGACATCAGCTACAGCTTCTATCCGGTCTATTGCGGCCTTTACGGCGTCAAGTTCGACGCGGTGCCGCTGGATGCGCAGTTCCAGATCAACCCGGCGAACTACGCCAAGCCGAACGGCGGGATCATCTTCCCCAACCCGAACGCGCCTACCGGTTGCCTGCTGGCGCTGGAAGCGGTCGAGCAGATCCTCAAGGCCAGCCCGGATTCGGTGGTGGTGGTCGACGAGGCCTACATCGACTTCGGCGGCGAAACCGCGATCAGCCTGGTGGATCGCTATCCGAACCTGCTGGTGACCCAGACCCTGTCCAAGTCCCGTTCGCTCGCGGGCCTGCGGGTCGGTCTGGCGGTCGGCCATCCGGACCTGATCGAGGCGCTGGAGCGGATCAAGAACAGCTTCAACTCCTACCCGATCGATCGCATGGCGAATGTCGGTGCGGCGGCGGCGTTCGAGGATCGCGAATACTTCGACAAGACCTGCGCATTGGTCATCGAGAGTCGCGAGTGGGTGGTTGCGCAGTTGCAGGCCAAGGGCTTTGAAGTGCTGCCGTCAGCGGCGAACTTCATCTTCGCCCGGCATCCGCAACACGATGCGGCGGGGCTGGCGGCCAAACTGCGTGAGCAGGGCGTGATCGTGCGCCACTTCAAGCAGGAGCGGATTGCCCAGTTCCTGCGGATCTCGATCGGCACGCCGGAGCAGAATCAGGCGTTGATCGACGGTCTGGGCGAACTCTGAAACGACGCTGATCCCTGTGGGTTTCGTCCCACAGGGATCAGCGTTGGTTCATTCGTGATGCGGTTCGCCCAGGAACGTCAACGAACTGAATAACCCCCGACTGCTCACCTCTGCATTGTCCTTCACCGGCACCTCCACCTGCGCCGCAATCACATTCAATCCCTCGTTACGCACCAGCACCTGAGCGCGGCCGTCCTTGTCGGTTTCAGTGCTCAAGGTATTCGGCGCGCTGCGGTAGTCACCGATCAACTTCACGCCCGCTGCCGGTTTGCCATCCAGCAACACCCGCACCGGCAATGATTTCCCTGGGCCGACGGTCAGAGGATCGACCTCCGGCAAAATCAGCAATTTGATCTGATTGAGTTTGGGCAGCTTCGCTCCCGGCTGATAAATCGCCAGGCTGTACTTGAGGGTCTCGGTCGACTCGATGGCGCCCGGTACCTTGCTGCGTCCCTCATTGATCCATTTCTTGTCGGCGGTTTGCGACCACATGCCGTTGTTCAGGGCCACGGCCATTACCGCCGGCGGTTTCAGCGGTTGCAGTCGCGCATGATCGGTCAGGCGTTGCACGTTGACCGGGATCATCTTGCCGCTGACGTCATATGCCCATGCACCGCTGATTTTCTGCGCTTTGAAAGCGTTGTCTTCTGCGCCGTGGCCGTAGATCACTTCGATATTGCCGCGTCGTTGTTCGGTCCACAGACCATGCGCTGATGCTTGGCCAGCGAACAGCGCAGAGATGATCAATAAGAGTTTGCCGTAATGCATGGTGACGTCCTTTTACAGGTTGAATGTCAGGCTGACCGTGAAATTGCGCGGCTCGCCGGGGTTGACCCAATAGTTGCTGTACGAGCGCTCGTAGTACTTTTCGTCGAACAGGTTGTTCAGGTTCAGGCCGAGAGTGACGGTGTCGCTGGCCTTGTAATGGGCCAGCAGGTCGACGGTGTGATAGGCCGGCAGCTCGAAATCGCTGCCGGACTCACCTGAGCGGTCACCGACGTAAGTGAACGCCGCGCCGATATCCGAGCCGCGCAAGCGACCGTCCTGAAACTCGTAGACACCCAGCACGCTGCCGCTGCGTTTGGCGACCCCGAGGATGCGGCTACCGGCGGGGATCGCGGCATCCCCCTTGGTCACTTCGGCGTCGATCCAGGCGAAGGCGCCGATCACCCTGACGGCGTCGGTGACTTGCCCGGTGACCTGCAGATCGAAACCCCGGCTGCGGGCCTTGCCCATGGCGCGGCTGGTATCGGTGCCCGGGTCGAGGGCGAGGACGTTTTCCTTGTCGATATGGAAGAAGGCGAGGGTGCTGCTTAAACGTTCGTCGAACAGCTCGTTCTTGATCCCGATTTCGTAACCCACGCCTTCTTCCGGATCGAAGGATTTGCCAGCCGCATCGAGGCCGTTGTTCGGTTTGAATGAGGTCGAGGCGTTGGCGAACAGGCCGGTGTCCGGTGTCAGTTGATAGAGCAGGCCGGCACGTTGGGTGAGCGCGTCGTGGGTCTGGCGGCTGGTGGTGTTGCGGCTGTGGTCATCGATGGTTTGCTCGAAGTGCTCGAATCGCGCCCCGATCATCCCGCGCAGTTTTTCGCTGAAGACGATTTGATCCTGCAGGTTCAGCGCATGGCTTTCGACGTGTTCGAAGAAGTCTGTACCAGAGCGTGCGCCGTTGGGTTTGGGCTGGCCGTACACCGGGTTATAGATATCGATGGCGTAAGGCCCGCCGGCGATGGTGGTGACGCGCTCGTTCTTGCGGAAGTTCTCGTACTCGCTGCCGATCAGCAGTTCGTGCTGCCAGGTGCCGAGGTCGAACAGACCGCGCAGTTCCAGTTGGGTGATGCTGTCGTGCCAGTTGGTATCGCGTTCGCGATAGCGGCGGTTGACGGTGTGGCCATCGGCATTCAAGGGACGGTTTTCGGAGGCGAAACCCCAGAGTTTGCCTTCCTTGTAATGGCTGGCCAGGCGCAGTTTCCAGGCATCGTTGAGGTGGTGCTCAAGTGTGGCTTGCAGTCTGTTGTTGTGGTTGTCGATGTTGCCGTCGTTCGGCTCACCCAGGAATGTCGAGCGCGAGACGCCGCTCCATTTATTGTTTGGCGCAACGATGCCGCGGTCGAAGGTCGAGCTATGACGCACGAATTCGCTCTCCACCAGCAGGCTGGTGTCCGGGTTCAACTGCCAACTGAAAGAGGGGGCAACGAATACACGTTTACTGTCGACGTGGTCGCGAAAACTGTTGTTGTCCTCGACTGCGAGGTTGATCCGCGACAGCACATCACCCTGATCATCCAGCGGCGTGTTGACGTCCAGCGCGGTGCGATAGCGATCCCAACTGCCAGCGCTGGTTTGCAGGGTGGTGAAGGGCTCGGGCTGCGGTTTTTTGGTGACGATGTTTACCGTGCCACCCGGATCACCTCGGCCATACAGGCTGGCGGCCGGTCCTTTTAGCACTTCGATGCGCTCGATGTTGGCGGCGTCCGGTGTGCTCGGATAACCACGGTTGGCGCTGAAGCCGTCCTGGTAAAACTCAGAGGTGGTGAAGCCGCGCACGCTGTATTCGTAAAGCGTCAGGCCACCGAAGTTGTTTTGCTTCGACACGCCACCGGCGAAATCCAGCGCGCGTTCTACGCTGGTGCTGCCCAGATCCTTGAGCACGCTGGCGGGCACCACGCTGATGGCCTGCGGAATATCGCGGATCGCGGTGTCGGTTTTGGTGGCGCTGGATGAGCGGGTAGCGCGATAGCCTTTGACCGGGCCGGCAGGGGATTCGTAATCGGAGATGACGCTGATGGCGTCGAGTTCAAGCGTTTGCGGTTCATCGGCAAACGCAGGGTCGCCCAGCAGGCCAAGGGTAAGGCCGAGGAGGGAGGCCTTTTTTCGAGATGACATGTTATGTTGTTCCAATGTGCTAATTGAAACAATATAACATGCCTGTTGAGAATGTCTGTTATTCGCGTCAGTGACGCGAACAAAGTCTTACTCTTCTTTTTCCTTCACCGGCGCCGGCGGCGGACGCAGACCGATTTCAGCCGTGAGCTTGATCTCCTTGCCATTGCGCATCACCTGAATCGTGACCTTGTCGGTCGGCTTGATCCGCGCCACCTGGTTCATCGATTTGCGGCCATCACCGGCCGGTTCGCCGTCAATGCTCAGGATCACGTCACCCAGTTGCAGACCGGCCTTCTGGGCCGGGCCGTCGCGGAAAATCCCCGCCACCACGATTCCCGGACGCCCGGACAGGCCAAACGACTCGGCCAGTTCCTGGGTCAGCGGTTGCACTTCAATGCCCAGCCAGCCGCGAATCACCTGACCGTGCTCGATGATCGACTTCATCACTTCCATCGCCAGTTTCACCGGGATCGCGAAGCCGATGCCTTGCGAGCCGCCGGACTTGGAGAAGATCGCGGTGTTGATGCCGGTGAGGTTGCCGTTGGCGTCGACCAGCGCACCGCCGGAGTTGCCCGGGTTGATCGCCGCGTCGGTCTGGATGAAGTCTTCGTAGTTGTTCAGGCCCAACTGGTTGCGGCCGGTGGCGCTGATGATGCCCATGGTCACGGTCTGGCCGACGCCGAACGGGTTACCGATGGCCAGTGCGACGTCGCCGATGCGGATATTGTCGGAACGGCCGACGGTAATCGAAGGCAGGGTTTTCAGGTCGATCTTCAGGACCGCGAGGTCGGTTTCCGGGTCGCTGCCGATCACTCGGGCCAGGGTTTCGCGACCGTCCTTGAGCGCCACGACGATCTGGTCGGCGCCGCTGGTGACGTGGTTGTTGGTCAGGATGTAGCCTTCCGGGCTCATGATCACGCCGGAGCCGAGGCTCGATTCCATGCGCTTCTGCTTCGGCGAATTGTCACCGAAGAAACGGCGGAACTGCGGGTCTTCGAACAGCGGATGGCTTGGCTTGTTGATGACTTTGGTGGTGTAGAGGTTCACCACCGACGGCGCGGCGATGGTCACCGCGTCGGCATAGGACACCGGCCCCTGCTGCACGCTGGTGGTCTGCGGGGCCTGTTGCAGGTTGACGTCGAGGCTCGGAAGCCCGACCCACTGCGGGTAACGCTGAATAATCAACAGAGCGATAAGCACGCCGGCCAACAGCGGCCAGCCGAAAAAACGCAGCGCCTTGAGCATTAAGCACGTCCTGGAAAAGTTGCAGGCGGGGTCAGACCGCCCATAATGTCGCGCATTATACGAGGCCGCGCGTGCCTCTGAACGGGATATTTAGGAGTCTTTCATGGCCGTCGCCCTGAGCACCCTGGTCGAAGAAGCCGACCGTTACCTCGGCAGTGCGAAAATTGCCGATTATTGCCCCAACGGCCTGCAGGTCGAGGGCCGTCCGCAGGTGATGCGCATCGTCAGCGGCGTCACTGCCAGTCAGGCGCTGCTCGATGCCGCCGTCGAGGCCGAAGCCGATCTGGTGCTGGTGCATCACGGTTATTTCTGGAAGGGCGAGAACCCGTGCATCACCGGCATGAAGCAGCGCCGACTGAAGACGCTGCTCAAGCACGACATCAGTCTGCTCGGTTATCACCTGCCGCTGGATCTGCACCCGGACGTCGGCAACAACGTGCAATTGGCCCGTCAGCTGGACATCACCGTCGAGGGGCCACTGGATCCGGACAACCTGAAGATCGTCGGTCTGGTCGGTTCGCTGAGCGAGCCGATGACCCCGCGTGACTTCGCCCGCAAAGTGCAGGAAGTCATGGGCCGCGAGCCGCTGCTGGTCGAAGGCAGCGCGATGATCCGTCGGGTCGGCTGGTGCACTGGCGGCGGCCAGGGTTACATCGACAACGCCATCGCCGCCGGCGTCGATCTGTTCATCAGCGGTGAAGCCTCCGAGCAGACATTCCACAGCGCCCGGGAAAACGACATCAGCTTCATCGCCGCCGGCCACCACGCCACCGAACGCTACGGCGTGCAGGCGCTGGGCGACTATCTGGCGAAGCGTTTCGCCCTCGAGCACATCTTCATCGACTGCCCGAATCCGATCTGACTTTTGCCTGAAAGCACCCGAACGGGCGGGCATATTCATATACCCTTTCGATCTAGTTGGCGTCCTGATTAGAAGAGGTCGCTGTGCTAGGATTCCTCGCTCGAACACGGCCCGCTGGCCGTTCATAAGAAAGCTTTCGTGAGTAGCCATGGTCGACAAACTGACGCATCTGAAACAGCTGGAGGCGGAAAGCATCCACATCATCCGCGAGGTGGCCGCCGAGTTCGACAACCCGGTGATGCTGTACTCCATCGGTAAAGACTCCGCCGTGATGCTGCATCTGGCACGCAAGGCGTTCTTCCCGGGCAAACTGCCGTTTCCGGTGATGCACGTCGACACCCGCTGGAAATTCCAGGAAATGTACAAGTTCCGCGACAAGATGGTCGAAGAGCTTGGCCTGGACCTCATCACTCACATCAACCCCGATGGCGTGGCGCAGAACATCAACCCGTTCACCCACGGCAGCGCCAAGCACACCGACATCATGAAAACCGAGGGCCTGAAGCAGGCACTCGACAAGCATGGTTTCGACGCCGCTTTCGGCGGTGCCCGTCGCGATGAAGAGAAGTCCCGCGCCAAGGAGCGCGTCTACTCGTTCCGTGACAGCAAACACCGCTGGGACCCGAAGAACCAGCGTCCCGAGCTGTGGAACGTCTACAACGGCAAGGTCAACAAGGGCGAATCCATTCGTGTGTTCCCGCTGTCGAACTGGACCGAACTGGACATCTGGCAGTACATCTACCTCGAAGGCATCCCGATCGTACCGCTGTACTTTGCGGCCGAACGCGAAGTGATCGAGAAGAACGGCACGCTGATCATGATCGACGACGAGCGCATCCTCGAGCACCTGTCCGACGAGGACAAGGCGCGCATCGTCAAAAAGAAAGTGCGTTTCCGTACCCTTGGCTGCTACCCGTTGACGGGCGCGGTGGAGTCCGAGGCCGAAAGCCTGACGGACATCATTCAGGAAATGCTCCTGACGCGAACTTCCGAGCGCCAGGGCCGGGTCATCGACCACGATGGCGCAGGCTCGATGGAAGACAAGAAACGTCAGGGTTATTTCTAAGGGGTTGTCATGTCGCACGCATCTGATTTGATCAGCGAGGACATCCTCGCCTACCTGGGCCAGCACGAACGTAAAGAGCTGCTGCGCTTTTTGACCTGCGGTAACGTCGATGACGGCAAGAGCACCCTGATCGGGCGCCTGCTGCACGACTCGAAGATGATCTACGAAGATCACCTCGAAGCCATCACCCGCGATTCGAAGAAAGTCGGCACCACCGGTGACGACATCGACCTGGCATTGCTGGTCGACGGCCTGCAGGCCGAGCGTGAGCAGGGCATCACCATCGATGTCGCCTACCGCTATTTCTCCACCGCCAAGCGCAAATTCATCATCGCCGACACCCCCGGCCATGAGCAGTACACCCGCAACATGGCCACCGGTGCGTCCACCTGTGACCTGGCGATCATCCTGGTCGACGCCCGTTACGGCGTGCAGACCCAGACCCGTCGCCACAGCTTCATTGCCTCGTTGCTGGGCATCAAGCACATCGTCGTCGCCATCAACAAGATGGACCTCAAGGGCTTCGATCAGGGCGTGTTCGAATCGATCAAGGCCGACTACCTGAAGTTCGCCGAAGGCTTGAAGATGAAGCCGACGAGCATGCACTTCGTGCCGATGTCCGCTCTCAAGGGCGACAACGTGGTGAACAAGTCCGAGCGTTCGCCGTGGTACACCGGCCAGTCGCTGATGGAAATCCTCGAGACCGTGGAAGTGGCGGGTGATCGCAACTTCACCGATCTGCGTTTCCCGGTGCAGTACGTCAACCGTCCGAACCTGAACTTCCGCGGTTTCGCCGGCACCCTCGCCAGCGGCATCGTCAAGAAGGGCGACGAAGTCGTGGTCCTGCCGTCGGGCAAGAGCAGCCGCGTGAAATCCATCGTCACCTTCGAAGGTGAACTGGAACACGCAGGTCCTGGCCAGGCGGTAACGCTGACCATGGAAGACGAAATCGACATCTCCCGTGGCGACCTGCTGGTACACGCCGATAACGTTCCGCCAGTGACCGACAGCTTCGAAGCGATGCTGGTGTGGATGGCTGAAGAGCCAATGCTGCCGGGCAAGAAATACGACATCAAGCGCGCCACCAGTTACGTGCCGGGCTCCATTGCCAGCATCGTCAACAAGGTCGACGTCAACACCCTCGAAGAAGGCCCGGCGAGCGCGTTGCAGCTCAACGAAATCGGCAAGGTGAAGATCGCGCTCGACGCGCCGATCGCCCTCGACGGTTACGACAGCAACCGCACCACCGGCGCGTTTATCGTCATCGACCGTTTGACCAACGGCACTGTAGGCGCCGGTATGATCGTCGCTCAGCCGGTGACCCATGGCACGGCTACGCACCACGGCAAACTGGCCCATGTAGCGACCGAAGAGCGCGCTCAGCGTTTCGGTCAGCAACCGGCCACCGTGCTGTTCAGCGGCCTGTCCGGTGCGGGCAAGAGCACCTTGGCGTATGCGGTCGAGCGCAAGCTGTTCGACCTCGGTCGTGCGGTGTTTGTGCTGGATGGTCAGAATCTGCGTCATGACCTCAATAAGGGGCTGCCGCAGGATCGCGCGGGTCGCACCGAGAACTGGCGTCGTGCCGCGCATGTGGCGCGTCAGTTCAACGAAGCGGGTCTGCTGACGCTTGCGGCGTTTGTGGCGCCGAGTGCTGAAGGTCGTGAGCAGGCGAAGGATCTGATTGGCAAGGAGCGTTTGCTGACGGTTTATGTTCAGGCTTCGCCGACTGTGTGCGCCGAGCGTGATCCGCAAGGTTTGTATGCTGCGGGTGGCGATAACATTCCGGGTGAGTCGTTCCCCTATGACGTGCCGCTGGATGCTGATCTGGTGATCGATACTCAGTCGTTGTCGCTGGATGAAAGTGTGAAGCAGGTGTTGGATCTGTTGCGTAAGCGTGGTGCGATTTAAGCGTTAGCTGCGAATGAAAAAGCCCGCCGATGAGTGATCATTGGCGGGCTTTTTTTTGGGTTGTTTGGGGTGAATATCCGTTTTTTCTGGTGCTGCGGCTGGCGGTTCCGCTCTTACAGCGGGTCACTTTTTCAAACGCCAAAAAGTAACCAAAAGGCTGGGCCCCGGCGTTCGGCACCTCGCTGTGGCTCGGTGTTCCTTCGCTCCGGGATTCATCCGGGGGCATCGCCTACGGTTTGCTTCGCTGCACCTCCTCTCGATGCATGCGGCTGCGCCGCACGGTCGCTGCGCTCCCCCCCCGGATGAATCCCTCCACTCAGCCGGCCGAAGGGGCCGGCACGTCAAGAGCGGTACTCGAGCTAACGCTCATTGTGTTGAGTGGTGTGAGGCGAAAAGCCAAAAACTGAAAGCGAACTGTTTTCCTGTGGGAGCCAGCCTGCTGGCGATGGCGGCCTGACAGACGACCAATTTCTGTCAGGTGTTCCCACAGGGGGGATCAGCGTCGGTTGGGATATTCGCGGTGCATCTGCTCGAGCAGCGCATCCTTGTCTTGCCACAATTGGTTGATCCAGCCCTGGAATTGCAGGCGGTATTCGCCGTCCTGGTCGTAGTTTTTGCCGATGTACTGCGGTGGGATTTTCAGTTCTTCGAAGTGCACTACTACGTCTCGGACGTTGCCGCACAGCAGGTCCCAGAAGCCAGGGCGTCCGCCGGGGTAGTGGATGGTGACGTTGACGATCGATTCCAGTTGTTCGCCCATCGCATCCAGTACGAAGGCAATGCCGCCGGCCTTTGGTTTGAGCAAGTATTTGAACGGTGATTGCTGCTGCGCGTGTTTGCCCTCGGTGAAGCGTGTGCCTTCAACGAAGTTGAAGATGCCTACCGGGTTGTCGCGGAATTTCGCGCAGGTCTTGCGAGTGGTTTCCAGGTCTTTGCCTTTCTTTTCCGGGTGTTTTTCCAGGTACGCCTTCGAATAGCGCTTCATGAACGGGAAGCCCAGTGTCCACCACGCCAGGCCGATGACCGGGACCCAGATCAGTTCCTGTTTGAGGAAGAACTTCAGCGGCTGGATGCGTCGGTTGAGCACGTATTGCAGCACCAGGATGTCGACCCAGCTCTGGTGGTTGCTGGTGATCAGGTACGAGTGCTGGTAGTCCAGGCCTTGCAGGCCGCTGAGGTGCCAGCGGGTGCGGCGGACCAGGTTCATCCAGCCTTTGTTGTTGCTGATCCAGGCTTCGTGGGTGTGGCTCATCAGCCAGCGCGAGGCGCGGCGAGCGAGGTCGAACGGCAGCACTTTGATCAGCGCCACGAGAAACAGGAACGAGCACAGCAGGATCGTGTTCAGCGCCAGCAGCAGCGCGGCGATCACGCCGCGCAGGGTGGCAGGGAGGAAAGCCAGCATCGGGTCAGATATCCAGAGGTCGGTTGGCAGCCTGAATCGCGGTCAGGGCGATGGTGTAGACGATGTCGTCGACCTGCGCGCCGCGCGGCAGATCGTTCACCGGTTTGCGCAGGCCTTGCAGCATCGGGCCGAGGCTGACGCAATCGGCGCTGCGCTGCACGGCTTTGTGGGTGGTGTTGCCGGTGTTGAGGTCGGGGAACACGAACACCGTGGCGCGACCGGCCACCTGGCTGTTCGGCGCCAGTTGCCGGGCCACGGTTTCGTTGGCGGCGGCGTCGTACTGCAACGGCCCGTCAATCAGCAGCGAGTGCTGTTGTTCGTGGGCGAGCAGGGTGGCTTCACGGACCTTCTCGACTTCCTCGCCAGTGGCGGATTCGCCGCTGGAGTAGCTGATCATCGCCACGCGCGGGGTGATGCCAAAGGCGGCGGCCGAGTCGGCGCTTTGCAGGGCGATTTCGGCCAGTTCGCTGGCGCTCGGGTGCGGGTTCATCACGCAGTCGCCGTAGACCAGCACCTCCTCGGGGAACAGCATGAAGAACACCGACGACACCAGCGTACAGCCCGGCGCGGTCTTGATCAGCTGAAGCGCAGGGCGGATGGTGTTGGCGGTGGTGTTGATGATGCCGGAGACCAGGCCGTCGACTTCATCCAGCGCGAGCATCATGGTGCCGATCACCACGGTGTCTTCCAGTTGCTGCTCGGCCATCGGCGCATTGAGGCTTTTGCTCTTGCGCAAGGCGACCATCGGCTCGACGTAGCGCTCGCGGATCAGATCCGGATCGAGAATTTCCAGCCCCGGCGGCAGCACGATGCCCTGGGCCCGGGCGACGGCTTCGACGTCTGCCGGTTTGGCCAGCAGCACGCAACGGGCAATCCCGCGTTCCTGACAGATCGCCGCTGCTTGCACGGTGAACGGCTCGCTGCCTTCGGGCAGAACGATACGTTTGTTGGCGGCCTGGGCGCGTTGAATCAATTGATAGCGGAACACCGCCGGCGACAGGCGCATTTCCCGTGGCGTGCCGCAGCGCTGGTGCAACCAGTTGGCGTCCAGATGGCTGGCGACGAAGTCGGTGATGATCTCCGCGCGTTCGCGGTCATCGACGGGGATTTCCTTGTTCAGGCCGTTGAGCAGGTTGGCGGTGTCGTAGGAGCCGGTGCTCACCGACAGCACCGGCAGACCGGCCTGCAACGCGCCACGGCACAAGTCCATGATGCGCGGATCCGGCAGGGTATCGCTGGTCAGCAGCAGGCCGGCCAGCGGCACGCCGTTGATAGCGGCGAGACTGACGGCGAGGATGATGTCGTCGCGATCGCCGGGGGTCACCACCAGCACGCCGGGCTTGAGCAGGTCCACGGTGTTGCGCATCGTGCGTGCGCAAATGATGGTCTTGGTCATGCGCCGGGTTTCGTAGTCGCCGGCGTTGAGCACCTGGGCGCCCATCAGGTCGGCGACGTCGCGGGTGCGCGGGGCGTTGAGTTCGGGCTGGAACGGAATGCAGCCGAGCAGACGGAAATCACCGGTGCGCAGCAACGGAGAATGCTCTTTCAGACGCGCGGCGAAGGCGTCCATGCTTTCGTCGGTCTTGACCTTGTTGAGGATCACGCCGAGGACTTTCGGGTCTTTCGGTCCACCGAACAGTTGCGCCTGCAACTCGACGCGGCCGGACAGTTCGGTCAGCACTTCGTTTTCCGGGGCCGAGACCAGAATCACCTCGGCATCCAGGCTCTTGGCCAGGTGCAGGTTGACCCGCGCGGCGTAGCTGGCGCTGCGGGTCGGCACCATGCCTTCGACGACCAGCACGTCTTTGCCGATGGCGGCCTGCTGGTAGAGGGTGATGATTTCTTCGAGCAACTCGTCGAGCTGGCCGTCGCCGAGCATCCGCTCGACGTGGGCCAGGCCCAGTGGCTGCGGCGGTTTCAGGCCGTGGGTGCGGGCCACCAGTTCGGTGGAGCGCTCAGGGCCGGTGTCGCCCGGATGCGGCTGGGCGATCGGTTTGAAGAAGCCGACTTTCAGCCCGGCCCGCTCCAGCGTGCGCACCAGCCCGAGGCTGATGGAGGTCAGACCCACACCAAAATCGGTGGGCGCGATAAAAAAAGTTTGCATGCGGATTCTCTAAGGGTGCATGGCAATGGCGATCGCCTCTGTGTGCCGATCTGCCGAATTTCAGTCGCCAAGGTTATCGCTAACCGAGCCTTGAGCGCACCAACCGCAAGCAAAGGGTTGGCCTATTTTTTCAATACGTTGCATTGCGTCCAGCACCCATGCTCTCGACTGCCACGGCGGCTGGTGGCGCAGGTGCTGGGTGTGGCCGCAGGACAGTTCGGCGACCCAGTGGCCGTCCTCGTCCTGATGGAATCCGGTGACGGTCACGGGCGCCAATCGATCCCGTCTGTCCGGGTTCTGTTCGCTTTCGGGCAAATCCTTGTTTAGACTTGTCCGTTCTTCATTCTTATGCAAAAGGTCTCGCCCCATGCTGATCGCCGCCAATAAGGCTGTCTCCATCGACTATACCCTGACCAACGACGCTGGTGAGGTCATCGACAGCTCCGCCGGCGGCGCTCCGCTGGTCTACCTGCATGGCGCAGGCAACATCATCCCGGGTCTGGAAAAAGCCCTGGAAGGTAAAGAAGTCGGTAACGATCTGGAAGTGTCCGTCGAGCCGGAAGATGCCTACGGCGAATACGCCGCTGAATTGGTCAGCACCCTGAGCCGCAGCATGTTCGAAGGCGTTGACGAGCTGGAAGTCGGCATGCAGTTCCACGCTTCGGCGCCGGACGGCCAGATGCAGATCGTCACCATCCGTGACCTGGACGGCGACGACGTCACTGTCGACGGCAACCATCCGCTGGCCGGTCAGCGCCTGAACTTCAAAGTGAAGGTCGTTGCCATCCGTGACGCCAGCCAGGAAGAAATCGCTCATGGTCACGTCCATGGCGAAGGTGGCCATCACCACTGATTTTCTGCGCTAAGCTTCGAGTACTGGAGAGGCGCCCGAGGGCGCCTTTTTAGTCCGCGGCTGTCCTTGGTGGCCTCGCCAAGTGGCTGTTTCGAGTAGAAAACGGGAATCTGGAGTTCGTCATGAGTGCTTTTCACGACCTTAAGTTGACAGCCCTGGATGGTCAGGAGCTACCGCTGGCACCCTTCAAGGGCCAAGTCGTGCTGGTGGTCAACGTCGCCTCCAAATGCGGCTTGACCCCACAGTACGCGGCGCTGGAAAACCTTTATCAGCAATACAAAGGCAAAGGCTTCAGTGTGCTGGGCCTGCCGTGCAACCAGTTTGCCGGTCAGGAACCGGGCAGTGAGCAGGAGATCCAGGAATTCTGCAGCCTCAACTATGGCGTGAGTTTTCCGTTGTCGAAAAAGCTCGAAGTCAACGGTCACGACCGTCATCAGCTCTACCGCCTGCTGGCGGGCGAGGGCGCGGAGTTTCCCGGTGATATCACCTGGAATTTCGAGAAATTCCTGCTCGGCAAGGACGGTCGGGTACTGGCCCGATTCTCGCCGCGCACGGCGCCGGATGATCCTTCGGTGATTACGGCGATTGAAAAAGCCCTGAGCTGAAACACAAAAATCGCAGCCCTCGAGCTGCGATTTTTTTCGCCTGCCTTTTGACCCTTAATCATTCAGATCAATAGTGCTATCGCACGGTTGGAACTCCGCATATTATCGCCGTCATATGAATCGCATGCCCGTCGATCAATTTTTCGTGGAGCCTCCCATGCCCGTGCAAGCCCTGTTCAAACCGTTCCAGCTCGGTGCCCTCGAACTGCCGACCCGCGTGGTCATGGCGCCGATGACCCGTTCGTTTTCTCCAGGCGGTGTGCCCAATTCCAAAGTGATCGAGTACTACCGTCGTCGCGCGGCGGCCGGTGTCGGCCTGATCATCACCGAAGGCACCACCGTCGGCCACCAGGCTTCCAACGGTTACCCGAACGTGCCGCACTTCTACGGTGAAGCCGCGCTGGCCGGCTGGAAGAAAGTCGTGGATGCGGTGCACGCCGAAGGCGGCAAGATTGTTCCGCAACTGTGGCACGTCGGCAATGTGCGCCGTCTGGGCACCGAGCCGGATGCGAGCGTGCCGGGTTACGGCCCGTCGGAAAAACTCAAGGACGGTCAGGTCGTGGTGCACGGCATGACCAAACAGGACATCCAGGATGTAATCGCCGCGTTCGCTCAAGCCGCCAAAGATGCCCAAAGCATCGGCATGGACGGCGTGGAAATCCACGGCGCCCACGGTTACCTGATCGACCAGTTCTTCTGGGAAGGCAGCAACCAGCGCACTGACGAATACGGTGGCAGCCTGGCCAACCGTTCGCGTTTCGCCATTGAGCTGATCCAGGCCGTACGCGCGGCGGTGGGCGAAGGCTTTCCGATCATCTTCCGCTTCTCGCAGTGGAAACAGCAGGACTACACCGCGCGTCTGGTGCAAACCGCCGAAGCGCTGGGTGAATTCCTCAAGCCGTTGTCCGACGCTGGCGTGGACATTTTCCATTGCTCGACGCGCCGTTTCTGGGAGCCGGAATTCGACGGTTCCGACCTGAATCTGGCCGGCTGGACACGCAAGCTGACCGGCAAACCGACCATCACCGTCGGCAGCGTCGGCCTCGATGGCGAGTTCCTGCAGTTCATGGTCAACACCGACAAGGTCGCGCAACCGGCCAGTCTGGAAAAACTGCTGGAGCGTCTGAACAACGACGAGTTCGATCTGGTGGCGGTGGGGCGTGCGCTGCTGGTCGATCCGGACTGGGCGCAGAAAGTGCGCGAAGGCCGCGAGCAGGACATTCTGCCGTTCAGCCGTGAGGCGTTGATGACGCTGGTTTGATCGCCGTGGGCGGCTTGTCGCGCAGGTCGCGGCAAGCCCCCAGCAAATGGTTTTCAAACTGTTCGACGATAGCCGCCCAACCCTGGCGGCTGGCGTGTTGGCGTGCGTTCAGGCGTACGCAGCGCAACCTTTCGTCTTCTTCCAGCAGCCACGCCGCTGCCTCGCAGAACGCCTCTTCATCCCCGGGCATCGCCAGCACGCCGTTGTAGCCATGGCGAATATGCTGGGCCGCCGCGGCCTGATCGTAAGCCACCACCCCAAGGCCTGAGGCCAGCGCTTCCAGCACGACGTTGCCGAAGGTTTCGGTCAGGCTCGGAAACAGAAACACATCCCCCGACGCATAGTGCGCTGCCAGTGCTTCGCCCCGTTGCGAGCCGCAGAAAATCGCCTCGGGCAGTTCCTTCTCCAGTGCCATTCGTTGCGGTCCGTCGCCGACCACGATCAGCTTCAGGTTGCGTTGTGGATACGTGCCGGCGAGCTTTTCGAAACTGCGCTTGAGCAGGCCGAGGTTTTTCTCCGGTGCCAGGCGTCCTACGTGAATGACAGCAATGTCCTGCTCGCCAAGACCCCATTGCTCACGCAAGGCATTCAGGCGTTTGGCCGGGTGAAACAACTGACTGTCGACACCCCGCGACAGCAGCGCCAGGCGTTCGAAGTGCCGACGCTCCAGCTCCAGACGCTGGCTGGCGCTCGGCACTAGGGTCATGGCCGAACGATTGTGAAACCAGCGCAGGTAGTGGGTGAGCAAGCGCGTCAGCAAACCGAGCCCGTACTGTTGGGTGTATTGCTGAAAGTTGGTATGAAAGCCGCTGACCACGGCAATCCCCAGACGCTGTGCCGCGCGCAAAGCCGACAGCCCGAGCGGACCTTCGGTGGCGATATAGAGCACATCCGGGCGCTGGCGGGTCCAGCGCCGCAACAGTTTGTGCATCGACGACTGACCCCATTGCAGCCCCGGATAACCCGGCAACGGCCAGCCCCGGCACAACAGCAGCGAGTCGTCTTCACTGCGCTGCGGATCGTCCGCCTGACGCGGTCGCACCAGTTCCACCCGATGCCCGCGTGCGCGCAAACCGTCGCACAAGCGGCCAAGGGTATTGGCCACGCCGTTGATTTCCGGTGGGAAGGTTTCGCTGATGAGGGTGATATGTAGAGCTGTCGTCATGACCTCAGTGTCGGCTGAGGCCATGTCGTGGTTGTGACGTTCGGATGATGGATTTGTGACTCAGCGTTGCGTCACCAGATTCTCGGCTCCGCGCTCGCGCACCCAGAACAACGTCGCGCCAGCCACAGCGGCCGGCATCATCAGGATGTTGACCACCGGAATCAGCAACACCAGATAAACGATCCCGCCGAAACTCATGCTCTGCCAGCGCTTCTGGCGCAGCCAGGCGAGCATTTCGTTCCAGCCCAGCTTGTGGTTGTCCGCCGGGTAGTCGATGTACTGGATCGCCATCATCCACACCCCGAACAGTAACCACAGCGGCGCGGCGACGATGTTCACCACCGGGATGAACGAGAGGATGAACAGGCCGATCGCCCGGGGCAGGAAATAACCGAGCTTGCGCATTTCCCGGGCGAGGGTGCGCGGGATCATGGCGATCAGTTCGCCCCAGCTGAAGGCCGGGAAGTCGTCGGTGCCGCGCACTACCACTTCGACTTTTTCCGCGAGGAAACCGTTGAACGGGGCGGCGATTACGTTGGCCAGCATGGTGAAGGTGAAAAACACCATCAACGCCACCAGCACCACGAACAGCGGCCACAGGATGTAGCTGAGGAAACTCAGCCACTCGGGCAGCGACGGCATCAGTGTGTCGACCCAAAGGCTGAACTGGTGGCCGGCCAGATAAATCAATCCGACGAACAGCACCAGGTTGATGGCCAGCGGCAGCAGCACGAACAGGCGCAGGCCAGGGCTCAAGACCAGTTTGAGGCCTTCGCGCAGGTATTGCGGGCCGGACAGAACAGGGGCGGGCATAAGGTGCTCCGAGCAAGGGAAAACGCGCCGACCTTACCGACTTTGCAGAACCTGTGAAAGCGCGGCAGCGGGATCGACATTCACTGTAACAAAGACGTCCATCTCGTCAGTGTGTCGGCATAGAGACCACCTATGAGCTGGATTGTTAAACCGTATTTCCTTAATCTTGCCCCCCTCGATACGCTGCACCCAACTTTTTACAGGACTGTCGAGCTCACGCCTTCCCCAAGGTTATCCACAGTCCTTTTTTATTCCCGCCGGCAGTCCGGCGTCCGGCCAGGTGTCTTGGCCGGTCAACAGGAGCAGGTTCATGTCTGAAGTCCGTCATTCGCGAGTGATCATCCTCGGTTCCGGCCCTGCCGGTTACAGCGCTGCCGTCTACGCTGCCCGTGCCAACCTCAAGCCGCTGCTGATCACCGGCATGCAGGCCGGCGGTCAACTGACCACCACCACCGAAGTCGACAACTGGCCGGGCGACGTCCACGGTCTGACCGGCCCGGTGCTGATGGAGCGCATGCGCGAGCACGCCGAGCGTTTTGAAACCGAGATCGTTTTCGATCACATCAACGCTGTGGACTTCGCTTCCAAGCCATACAGCCTGACCGGCGACAGCGGCACCTACACCTGCGACGCGCTGATCATCGCCACTGGCGCCAGCGCTCGTTACCTGGGCCTGCCGTCGGAAGAAGCGTTCATGGGCAAAGGCGTTTCGGCCTGCGCGACCTGCGACGGTTTCTTCTATCGCAACAAGCCGGTGGCCGTGGTCGGTGGCGGTAATACCGCTGTCGAAGAAGCCCTGTACCTGGCCAACATCGCCAGCAAGGTCACCCTGATCCACCGTCGCGAAACCTTCCGCGCCGAGAAGATCCTGATCGACAAGCTCAACGCCCGTGTGGCCGAAGGCAAGATCGAGCTGAAACTGAACGCGAACCTGGACGAAGTGCTGGGCGACAACATGGGCGTGACCGGCGCGCGTCTGAAGAACAACGACGGCAGCTTCGACGAAATCAAGGTCGACGGCGTGTTCATCGCGATCGGCCACACCCCGAACACCTCGCTGTTCGAAGGTCAGCTGGAGCTGAAGGACGGCTACCTCGTGGTTCAGGGCGGCCGTGAAGGCAACGCCACCGCGACCAGCGTCGAAGGCATCTTCGCTGCCGGCGATGTGGCCGACCACGTTTACCGTCAGGCCATCACCTCGGCCGGCGCCGGTTGCATGGCGGCACTGGACACGGAGCGTTACCTGGACGATCTGCAGAACGTTTCGTTCTAAGAACGCAGACACAAAAAACCGGCCAATTGGCCGGTTTTTTCATGCCCATTATTCACAGGCACCACGACAATGATCGTTCCCACGCTCTGTGTCGGAATCCCTCATCTGGACGCTCTGCGTCCTTGGGACGCGGAGCGTCCCCGGCTGCATTCCCACGCGGAGCGTGGGAACGATCTGACAGGGATAGTGTTGTGTCGGGATTCAGCGGCGGGTCAGCGGTTGCGCTTCGAATTTCACGCCCGCCAGACCGTGCTGGATCAGCGCACGGATATTGCCGTGATCGCTGCCTTCAGGCGTTGCCACGACCGAGCGGTAGTGTTCGCCGAACGCCAGCAGCGCTTCTTCGTCGCTCAAGCCTTCCAGCAGCGCCAGACCCAAAGTCTTGCACGAACCTTCGTTCTGCCCGGCCGCGTTTTCCACGCCGCCGTTGTTGAACGCCTGAGGCTGGTAGTCGTAACCGGCGGCGATGAAGGACAGGGTGTCGGCAAAAACGTGTTCGCCGCTCTTGAGGCTGGCGCGCAGTGTGTTCAGATCACTCATTGGGTTTTCCTTTGGCGAACGCCGCTTGCTGTTCGGCGCTGGCTTCTTGCTGATATTGGGCTTTCCAGTCGGCGTACGGCATGCCGTAAACCACTTCACGGGCATCGTCGAGGCTGACCTCGATCCGGCGCTCGTCGGCCTCGGCTTTGTACCACTTGGACAAGCAGTTGCGGCAGAACCCGGCGAGGTTCATCAGGTCGATGTTCTGCACGTCCTTGCGGCTGTCCAGGTGGGCGACCAGCCGGCGGAAGGCGGCGGCTTCGAGTTCGAGGCGTTGTTGCTCGGTCATGATGGGCTCTGTGCAGTCAAATCGTGGCGCGGATGATAAAAGTCTGACGCCCGGAGCGCCAGACACGTTCAGCGGCTGGCGGCGAGGGTGATCGACACCGACTCGGCAAAACGCAACGCATGCGGCTTGTCGACTTCGACTTCGGCGTACAGCACCGATTCGTTGGCCATCACCAGATCCAGCAGTTCCTGGGTCAGGCGTTCGAGCAGCGCGAAACGGTTGCCTTCCACATGCGCGATGATCGCCTTGGTGATGGTGCGGTAGTTCAGCGCGTGGTCGATGTCGTTGTCTCGCACCGCTTCCTGTGCGGCGTACAGGATGGTCAGGTTGATCAGCACATCCTGCTTGTTGAGGATTTCGTCCTCGTTGATCCCGATGAAGGTGCGCAGGCGCAGATCCTTGACCCGGATGCGCGCCATTCCCGGTTGAAGTTGTGGCATTTACTTGCTCCGTCCAATCAATTGCAGGAACTCCTGGCGGGTGTTGCTCGACTCGCGGAAGGCGCCGAGCATGACCGAGGTGTTCATGGTCGAATTCTGTTTCTCGACACCGCGCATCATCATGCACATGTGCCGGGCTTCTATGACCACCGCGACACCGGCGGCATCGGTGACTTGCTGGACCGCCTCGGCGATCTGGCGGGTGAGGTTTTCCTGGATCTGCAGGCGGCGGGCGAACATGTCCACCAGCCGCGCGATCTTCGACAGCCCCAGCACCTTGCCCGTCGGAATATAAGCCACATGGGCCTTGCCGATGAAGGGCAGCAGGTGATGTTCGCACAACGAGTACAGCTCGATGTCGGCGACGATGATCATCTCGTCGGTGTTGGAGGCAAACAGCGCGCCATTGACGATCTCGTCGACGCTCTGTTCGTAGCCGTGACACAGGTACTGCATGGCCTTGGCCGCCCGCACCGGCGTGTCGAGCAGTCCTTCGCGGTCAGGGTTTTCACCGAGACCGATCAGGATCTCGCGGTAATTCTCGGGCAGGGAACGGGTCATGGAGCATCCTCGCGGGGCGTATTACTTGACGTGCCGCCCGCCGTTTACGGTCAGGGTCGTGCCGGTGACATACGGGTTGTCGAGCAGATAGCGCAGGCTCTGATAAATCACTTCGCTGCCGGGTTCGATGCCCAGCGCGGACTTGGCCAGCGCCTTGGCGCGGTACGCCGCGTCGTCGTCGGGATTGAACAATAGCAGGGCTGGCGCAATGCCGTTGACCTTGATTGACGGCGCGTAGCGCGCGGCGAAGGACAGCGTGAGACTGTCGAGCCCGGCCTTGCTGGCGCAATAGCCGATGTGTTTGCTGCTGCCCTTGCGGGTGACGTCATCGCTGATGTGGATGATGTCGGCAGGACTCGAACGTTGCAGCAGTTCGGCGCAATGCAGGTTGATCAGGTACGGCGCCAGCATGTGGATGTTGAACATCCGGCTAAAGGCTTCGGCTTCGCCGTCGTCGGTTTCCGCCAGCCATTCGGAAGCGTTGTGCACGATGGCGCGCAGGCTGTCGGAGTGGGTCTTCAGTTCGGTGATGAACGCGAGGATCGAGGCTTCACTGGAAAAGTCCGCGTGCAGCCCGAGGGCGCCCAGATCCCGCAATGCCTTCACACCCGGCCGTTCGCTGCGGTAGGTGAAGATCACCCGATGACCGTCTTCCAGCAGACGCTGCGCGCAATGCAGGCCGACCCGCTGGCCGGCGCCGGTGATGAGGATGGGAGCTGTGTGAGAAGTCATGTACGGCTCGCGTCGAAGTCAGAGCAAAAACTATAACAGCGACGCGAGCGACGGCTTCAGCGATTTTGCGTGGAGGGTGCGGCAGGCAGCGGGCGTGCAGGCGCCGGGTTGAGCCAGCCGGCCAGCAGGCGGGTCGACAGCGGAATGAAGAAGTAGACCATCAACGGGGTCAGGCAGAGCGTGCTGATGAAGACCCTCGGCAACAGGCTCATTTCCGCGAGCAGCGGGCCCAGCACGAAATTGAACAGCAGCGACACCGGGAAGAACGCCAGCCAGATCGCCACCGCTTGCTTCCAGCGAGGAGGACGTGCGCCAGCTGCACCGAACCAGCCTTCGATTCCGCTGACCCGATGTTCCGTCGGGTGAGCAAACAGATCGCTGCCACGAGCCAGCCATGCGGTGCGCGATGCCGAGTGTTCCCAGGCGTGCAGGGTCTGTTCGTCGACGAAGCGGAAGATGATCTGGAATTCATCGTCGCCGGGAGGCGGTGCCAGTACGCCGGAGCCGAGATAACCGGGGAAGTCGGTGGCCAGTTGTTCGCCTTCTCGCAGCCAGGCGATCAGATCCTGATAACGACCATTGGCGACACGACGCGCGACCATCAGCGTGACGGGGGAAGTAGACATTGTGTATCTCCGTATTGCATTTGCGTCGCTCCGGGTAGGAGTTTCGCCTGACGCAGCGCCGGGGTAGAGGGCTGCGTTTTTCGACAAGCAAGGATTATTCCTGATTATCGTGACAAAACCAGAGACTTTCGTCTCATTTTGTCGGTTGAACCGGGGAGGGGCATCCGGAGTAGAATGGGATCCAACTTCGCCAACAAGGACGTGTCCGCCCAAATGCCTGTCATTACAGACGTTCGCCCTGCTTCGCAGGCATCTGTTGCGCTGGAGCGCGAGGAGCTTTTCCCGATTCGCGAAGTGTCGCGCGTGACCGGCGTGAACCCGGTCACGTTGCGCGCATGGGAGCGTCGGTATGGTTTGATCGAGCCGACACGCACCGAAAGTGGGCATCGTTTGTATTCCATGACTGATATCGAGCGCGTTCGCAGCATCGTCGACTGGATCGATCGGGGTGTCGCCGTGAGCAAGATCGGCAGGATCCTCGCCAAGACCGAGCCGATGAAGGTGCTGGCCCACTTAATTCCCGATGACCTGGTGCAGGCTGACTACCTCCAGTGGCAGGAACAGGTCCGGCAGGCAGTCAGCTCGTTCGACGATCAGTTGCTCGAGCGGGTCTACGGACAGATTTTCTCCTCCTATGCCTTGCCCGTAGTGTTTCAGGACATCCTGATGCCGCTGTGGCTGCAAATGCTCCAGCGTCAGGACGCGTTCGGGCAGACCAGCGAGTGGCTGTTCTTCGATGGTTTTCTGCGAGCGAAGGTGCTGCAGCGCATCGTCGTGCTGCGCGGCTCGCAACCGCGCAAGGTAATCGTCAGCGCGCTGGCCGGTCAATGTCGTGAGCTTGAATTGCTGGTGGCGGCGCTGTTTCTCAGCGGCAATGACGCGGGGGTTCGTGTGCTCACCACCGGTCAGCCGTTCGACGAGCTGACGCTGGTGTGCGAAAAGACCCGGCCCCAGGCGTTGGTGCTGTTTTCCAATCACGCGCCGACCGCCGAGCTGCCGCGACGTCTGAATCGTCTGGCCTTGAGTCTGGATTGTCAGTTGATGCTGGCAGGCGATGCTGCCGATCTGGCGCAGGACAGCCTGGCCGGATCATCGGTTGGCTGTCTGGGCAACGAAGGGGCGACCATGCGCCAGCGCATGAATCAGTTCCTGGCAGGGACGCTGGATACCTGAGAATCAGGTGTGCAGGGCAGGGTGGGTCAGGCGATGCTGTTGCAGGATGAACTGGCGCAGACGCTCGGTTTCGTCGGCATCGCTCTGGCTTAGCTCGTAAGCATAAAAGCCGTTTTCGGTTTCCCGCTCGAACGTCCCGCGCAGGGAAATCCGCTCGTAGCCTGACGGGCTGAACCACAACGCAAAGTGCTTCGGCGGTTTGGTTTTGTTGCGCACTTCCAGCAACACACCCTTGTGCGAAACCTCGTGAACCCACAACGTTCCCGGCTGGCCCTTGGCATTTTCCAGTGCCACCGGCTCTTCCAGGGTCAGGCGCCATGGGCGCACCATCGGCCCGTCTTCATAAATGCTCGGTACGCCCAGGCGCAGGTGCAGAGCGTGGAACTCGTCTTCCACCAGATGCAGCGGGAAAGTCATCTGCTGATTTTCGAAGTTGGCCTGGATGGTGACTTGCTCATGGGCCGCCAGACGCGTGAGCAGATCACGGATCTGCGAACCACCATTGACCAGCAGGCTCGACGTCGCATCCCGCACATTGAGTTGCGGGTTGTGTTGCATGGTCTGGATGAAATCCAGCTCATCCTGGGTCAGGAGGGCGTCACGCTGCATGGCTAACTCGAAATGAATAATTACAAAGTCTTTGGTGATTGTAGTTAATGACAATTAGTTCGCGGTTTTGTTTGCGCCGTTCGTCGCTTTCAGTTCTGCGAGTTCGGCTTCCAGCGCCGCAACCCGGGCTTCCAGTTGCACAACCCGCTGCTGGGCCTTGACCTGAACGGTGACGTCTTTTTGCACGCCCACGAAATAGGTCATTCCGTCATCGGCATTTTTAATCGTGGACAGGGACAGCTCGTTCCAGAACGGCGTGCCATCCTTGCGATAATTACGCAGGATTTCCCGGCATGAGCCGCCTTCTCTCAAAACCTCGCGAATTACCCCGAGACTGGCCTGGTCACGATCCCCAGCCTGCAGGAAGCGACAGTCCTGATAGAGAATTTCCTCGCGGGTGTAGCCGGTCATTTTTTCGAAAGCCGGGTTCACGTAGATCAGGATGTTGTCCTGATCGCCTTCCTTTTCAGCCACCACGATCCCTTCGTTCGACGCGTTGATCACCATTTGCAGCAGACTGGCATTGATCATCTATGAAGCCTTACAAGGATTTCGGTGGCAGGCATTCTAGAAGATCGACCGGCGCTGTCTACTGGCCATCAGCGCTTATCGAGAGCCAATCGCAACAGAGCGCCGCTGGCTGTTACTATCGCCGCTCTTTTTTTCAGTTTCAGGATCAGATTGATGAAAGTCGCCATCCTCTCCGGCTCCGTGTACGGCACGGCCGAAGAAGTCGCTCGCAACGCTCAGAGCCTGTTGAACGCCGCCGGTTTTGAAACCTTCTACAACGCCCGCGCCAGCCTTGCCGATCTCCAGGCGTTTGGCCCTGAAGCCTTGCTCGGCGTGACTTCGACCACCGGCATGGGTGAGCTGCCGGACAACCTGCAACCGTTGTATTCGGCGATTCGCGACCAATTGCCGGCGGCCTGGCGTGGTTTGCCTGGCGCGGTGATCGCCTTGGGTGACGCCAGTTACGGCGACACGTTCTGCGGCGGCGGCGAGCAATTGCGCGAGTTGTTCGGCGAACTGGGTGTACGCGAAGTGCAGGACATGCTGCGCATCGACGCCAGCGAAAGCGTTACCCCGGAAACCGACGCCGAGCCTTGGCTGGAACAGTTGATCGCCACGCTCAAGGGCTGATCCCGCGTTCACGCAACAGCGCCAGCCAGGCCTGTGCAGCCTTCGACAGATAGGCGCCCCGGCGCCAGATGAAAGCGATGTCCCAGCGCAAGTAATCCGGCGCGTTCAAGGTCAGGCGAACCACGCCTGGCCGTACCAGTCCGCGCGCCACCACGCTGGGCAGCAACACCACGCCTTGCCCGGCGGCGACCAGCGCCGCGAGAAAATCCGCCTGCCCGCTGCGCCCGCCTTCCTTCGGCGTGAAGCCCATCTGCTGGCATGCCTGAAGCAAACGATCGTTGAGCACGAAACTGCGCTGATACAAAAGGAACGGTGTATCGGCCAACTCCTCCAGACCGATTTCGCCTTTTGTCGCCAGCGGGTGATCCACCGGAAGAAGCGCATCCAGCGGTTCATCACAGAACGGCTGGAAGTCGAACTGCGGATCTTTCGGCAGCAGGCTGCCGCCCAACTCCAGCTCACCGCTGAGCACCGCCTGTTCGATATTGCGACTGCCGCCTTCAAGCAACTGCACGCAGATGTTCGGGTAACGCCGTCGGTATTCGGCGAACAGCCCGGCAAACAACGCATCGCTACCGAGCAATGGCAGCCCGAGACGTAGCTCGCCGCGTGCCAGATGGCTGAGGTCATCCAGTTCGCTGAGCAATTCATTGCGCAACCGCAGCATGCCTTCTGCCCGTTGCAGCACCACGCTGCCGGCGGCGGTCAGGCGTATTTGCGAACCCAGCCGTTCGAGCAATGGGGTGCCGAGGCTCTGTTCGAGCTGGGCGATCTGCTTGCTCACGGCGGACTGACTGATGTGCAGGGTCTTCGCGGCTTGGGTGAAGCCGCCTTGGTGCATCACTTCGACGAAGCTTTTGAGCTGTTTGAATTCCATGGCCTGATTCCATATTGGAATGGCTTTGAGTCTAACAATTCGCTTCGGAGATGGCAGTCGGGTTCGTAAAATAGGCACCTGAAAGGAGCCCCCCCGGATGAAAGCCTCGACCGTTAAATACCTCTCCCGCTTGCTGGCCGAACTGGCCGTCCTGCTTGCTCTCTACCTGCTCGGCTGCCAGATCGCAGCGTGGCTGGCCTGGCCGATTCCCGGCGGTGTGATCGGCATGGCCCTGTTGCTGCTGGGTTTTGCGTTCGGCTGGGTTAAACCGGCGGCGCTGCAAATGGGCGCAGGGTTGTTGATGGCGGAGATGCTGCTGTTCTTCATTCCGGCGTTGATGAGCCTGCTGGATTACGGCGCATTGCTGCGTGACGACGGCTGGCGGATTCTGCTGGTGATCGCCGCCAGTACGCTGATGGTGATGCTGGTGACCGCGTTCACCGTGGAGCTGGCCGTGCGCCTGAGGCGGTCCCATGAAGCTTGAGCTGATGCCGATGTTCTGGCTGGCATTCACGTTGCTGGCTTATCTGTTCAGTCGCTGGCTGTATCGCCGGACCGGGCGCTACTTGCTGTCGCCCCTGATTTTGGTCCCTGCGTTGCTGCTGGCGCTTGCCGTGCCGCTGCACACCGCTTACGCCGAATATTCGAGTAACACCCATTGGCTGATGCTGGTGCTCGGGCCGGTCACCGTGGCGTTTGCGGTGCCGATCTGGCAGCAGCGGCGTTTGTTGGTGCGGCATTGGTCGGCGTTGCTGCTGGGCATGCTGGCCGGCAGCGCCGCGTCGATCGGCACTTCGTTCGGCCTCGCGAAAGCACTGGCGCTGGACAGTTCGGTGACGCTGTCGCTGGTGCCGCGTTCGATCACCACACCGTTCGCCATGCCGCTGGCGCAGGATCTGGGTGGCGTGCCGGAGCTGACAGCGGTGTTCGTGATGTTCACCGGAGTGTTCGGTGCCATGCTCGGCGGTGTGCTGCTCAAGTGGCTGCCGCTGCGCAGCGCCCTGGCGCGCGGGGCATTGTTCGGCGTCGGTGCGCACGGTGCCGGGGTCAGCCGGGCCCATGAAGTGGGCGGCGAGGAAGGTTCGGTGGCGGGGTTGGTGATGGTGCTGACGGGGTTGCTCAATCTGTTCGCCGCACCTTTGTTGGCGTCGTTGCTTTGACATGGATCCAAGCTGTTTGCGTGGCTGACTCGTTCAGTCATCAAGCTGGCTGCCAATGCAACTACGCGGCCGTCCATGGCTGACTAGACTGCTGACACACGCAAAAACAATAAGAACGCAGAGGTGCATACAGTGAGCGTAGCCCCCGTCCCTTCGTCCGTGAACGTCAAAGACCAGGTCAGTGCCGCGGAATGGCAGACCCGGGTCGATCTGGCCGCCTGTTATCGTCTGGTCGCGCTGCATGGCTGGGACGATCTGATCTTCACCCACATTTCCGCCAATGTGCCCGGCACCGAAGATTTCCTGATCAACCCGTTCGGCCTGATGTTCCATGAGATCACCGCCTCGAGTCTGGTGAAGGTCGACCAGGCCGGCAACAAACTCATGGACAGCCCTTACGAGATCAATCCCGCCGGTTACACGATCCACAGCGCCGTGCACGAAGTGCGGCACGACGTGGCCTGCGTGCTGCACACCCACACCGCTTCCGGTGTCGCGGTGTCGGCGCAGAAACAGGGTGTGTTGCCGATCAGTCAGCAATCGCTGTTCGTGCTGTCGAGCCTGGCCTTTCATGCCTATGAAGGTGTGGCCCTGAACCATGAAGAGAAAGCGCGGTTGCAGGCGGATCTCGGTGACTGCAATTTCCTGATGCTGCACAACCATGGTCTGCTGACCTGTGGCGGCACCATCGCCGACACGTTCCTGATGATGTTCACCTTCCAGCGCGCCTGCGACATTCAGGTCATGGCGCAGACCGGCGGTGCCGAACTGATCGCCATCGAACCGCAGATTCTGGCAGGCGCCAAGGCGATGATCGCCGGCGTCACCAAAAGTGCTCAAGGCATGGGTGGCGCGCTGGCCTGGCCGGCGCTGCTGCGCAAACTCGATAAACAAGACCCGGGGTATAAACTCTAATGCCTCTCGCCGAGATCCCTCTGAGTGCCTGGCGCAAACGCAGCCAGACGTTTGTCTTCCGTGGTCAGCCGATCCGCTACTGGACGGCCGGGCAGGGCGATCCGCTGCTGCTGATCCATGGCTTTCCGACGGCCAGTTGGGACTGGCATTACCTGTGGCAACCGCTGTCCCAGCGCTACCGGGTGATTGCCTGCGACATGCTCGGCTTCGGCGACTCGGCCAAACCCCTGAATCACACTTACAGCCTGCTGGAGCAGGCCGATCTGCAACAGGCTTTGCTGGCGCATCTGCAGGTCGAACAATCGGTGCACATTCTGGCCCACGACTACGGCGACAGTGTTGCCCAGGAACTGCTGGCCCGGCATTACGAAGATCGAATCGAGGTCGCCAGCTGCGTGTTCCTCAACGGCGGTCTGTTCCCGGAAACCCATCGGCCGCTGCTGACGCAAAAACTGTTGCTCAGCCCGTTGGGCTGGATGATCGGCCGGGCGTTTACCCGCGATGCGCTGGTAAAAAGTTTCCGGCAGATCTTCGGCCCGGACACCCGGCCCAGCGAAAGCGAGATGGATGATTTCTGGAGCCTGATCGAATGCAATCGTGGGCCGCGAGTCATGCACAAGCTGATCCACTACATTCCCGAGCGCAGGGTCCAGCGTGATCGCTGGGTCGCAGCGATGCAGCGCGGCGAGGTGCCGTTGCGGGTGATCGATGGCGAGGTCGATCCGATTTCCGGCGCGCACATGGTCGAGCGTTATCGCGAGCTGATTCCCGACGCGGACACCGTGCTGTTGCCGGGCATCGGCCACTACCCGCAAACCGAAGCGCCGGTGCAGGTGCTCAAGCACTACCTCGAATTTCGCGATCACTTCGTGTTGCCGCCGCGCAAGGTGGCGTGTTCCTGAGTTCGTGCCGCAGGCGCCGGGCGCCGCGGCACGTTTTCATCATCCCCCAGCCTTATCGCGCACCATTCAGCCCCAGCCGTGTTCGTTGTGACCGAACGCGTCGTGCCTGACACTCGGGGACACTGTCCCTCAGGTCTGCTGGAGTTGCCCCGATGAATGAGTCTGTGCGTTTCGAAGATAAAGTCGTGATCGTCACCGGAGCCGGTGGTGGCCTGGGACGCGCTCACGCTTTGCTGTTCGCCAAACAGGGCGCCAAAGTGCTGGTCAACGACCTCGGCGGTTCAACCCAGGGCGAAGGCGCAAACGCTTCGGCTGCCGACCGCGTGGTAGCGGAAATCCGTGAGGCCGGCGGCATCGCCGAAGCCAACCATGACTCGGTCACCGACGGCGACAAACTGGTGCAGAACGCGCTCGATGTGTTCGGCCGCGTCGATGTGGTGGTGAACAACGCCGGGATCCTGCGTGACAAGACCTTCCACAAAATGGAAGACGCCGACTGGGATCTGGTCTACCGCGTCCACGTCGAAGGCGCCTACAAAGTGACCCGTGCCGCATGGCCGCACCTGCGTGAGCAAAATTATGGGCGAGTGATCTTCACCGCATCGACCTCGGGCATCTACGGAAACTTCGGCCAGTCCAATTACGGCATGGCCAAACTCGGTCTCTACGGCCTGACCCGTACCCTGGCCATCGAAGGTCGCAAGAACAACATCCTGGTCAACGCCATCGCCCCCACCGGCGGCACGCGCATGACCGAAGGCCTGATCCCGCCGCAAGTGTTCGAACAACTCAAACCGGAGCTGGTCAGCCCGCTGGTGGTGTACCTGGCCAGCGAACAATGCCAGGAAACTTCCGGCCTGTTCGAAGTCGGCGGCGGCTGGATGGGCAAGGTGCGCTGGGAGCGCAGCCTGGGTGCCGGGTTCGATCCTCGCGTCGGGTTTTCCCCGGAAGACGTCGCGGCGCACTGGCAGCAGATCTGTGATTTCGAAGGCGCGGCGCATCCGAAGGACAACATCGAAGCGCTGAAGGAAATGATGGGGAATCTGCAGAAGTATTCGTTGTAACCTGAAGTGGCCACTAGGTGAGAGCCTGGTGGCCGATTTGCCGATCAGGTGTATCTGTTTTCGATCATGAATTTTGGTGGGGACCAGTTCGGGCCTTTGATCGCCAGGCCGTGCTCTCCGAGAGCAAGTACCCCGGCGGCGAAGAGGCGGGAGTAGGCGTTTTCGAGTGCGCCATACTCTTTGAGGATGTCACGGTTATAGAGTCTGATCATCCTGTCCAGATGTGGATTTGCTTTGATCAACGCGAACACTGCAACGATGTCATCAAGGGACTCGTTTTTTACGATTTGTTCGACAGTATTCATTTCCACATCTCCTTCAACAACCTTTGGTATTCGAGTTCCACTTGTTCTGCGTCGGCGGCCAGCGCTTCAGGTGTGTACAGCAGCGAAGCATCGTCTTTGAGTTTGAAGTCTTCCAGCGTTGCTGTGTGAACATTGTTCCACACAGGAGAGTTCGGATCAGGTCGTTCGTTATCCCCATATCCCAAGGCTCTGAATCTTTCTAGCTCTCTCAACTCATGAGTGTAGAAGCGCTTGTCTGTATCCGTTATCTCAAGCTCTCCGCTGATGATTTTTTCCAGGCGATCAATCATTACCTTATTGGCGGCCGATTCAGGAAATCTTGAGATGTGTAGTCGCACAGTGCTTGCTCCTTCTGATGTTGCAGTTACAGGGGACCATTCCAAGTCAAGAATTGGTCCACCTGTTTCCTCGGGGTTAAACGCGCGGCCACTGTGCTCGCCACCTTCAACGCCTCCCTCATAGGGACTGCTGAAAACCACATACAACGGCGACAATCCGGACTCAGTTGGAAAGACCGTGATAAACCCGCCAAACCCATACCGATCCAGCTCGGGAAACGGATCGATCCGTCCCTCGTCTGGAACAACTTCAGCACCGTCGTAGACCGGAGGATCGTTATCGGCCAGCGGCAGGTGGGTCGAGGTATCTTGTGGCTGTACCAACGGCGTCCAGGTCAGCGTGGGGCCGTTGGTGTCGCTGGCGGTGGAAACGTAGACGTTTTTACTGGCGTCGAAGCGAGCGGCTCTCACGGGAACAGGGGCGGGGACTGTCACTCCGTCCGTCGTGACTACGACGAATTCGACTTTGTCGCCGATCGTCGACGAGCCCAGCCTGACCGGCAGATCGACTGTTCCCCCGACGGCCGCCACGTGATGAAGATCTTCATTCAGATCCGGTGCGAGGTCTGACAAGGGAACGCTGGCCGAATACAGGTCGCTGTTCCCTAGTTTTGAAGGGGCGAGCAACGCCGCGAACCCGACGATCACCGGTGCGGCAGCAGTGGAGATGGCAGCCAGCGCCAAAGAAACCGCCGTTTGCAGCGAAGTTCTGAGCGCCAGAGTCGTGGCCAGGTTGTTGCCAAAAACGCCGAGCGGGCCGGTAAAGGTGGGACCCAAAGCGGCCATCGAACCCGCATTGGCAAAGAGCGGAGGTTGTCCGGTTTTGGCGTTTTCGGCTTGCCGTTGCGCCTGCTCCCTGGCGATCTTGCGTGCTTTTTTTCGCTGTTTCTTTTGTGCTTTTCTCAGCGCTTTCTGCTGCTTTTCCCGACGTGTTTTTTCAGCCAGTTGCCGGCGTTCCTCTTCGCGGCGCTGAACTTCGGCTTGCGCTTGCAGGCGTGCCTGCTCGGCGGCGACTTGTCGCGCAGCGGCTGCGGCGGCGATTTGTGCCAGCTCATCCGCCAGCCTTTGCGCCTCGAGCAGCGCTGCAACGCGCGCCTGTTCACGCGCCTGAATTTCCTGCTGTTCTTTTTGCCGACGCGCAGTTTCTGCCAGTGCTGCGAGTCGTGCCTGTTCATTGATGCGCGCCAGGTCGGCCGCCGCTCTTTGCGCTTGCTGTTCAGCCGCTATTCGCTCTTGATCATTGGCCTGCACGGCGGCCAGCCATTTTTGTACTCCGACCTGTTGCTGGTTAAGTATGGCGATGGATTGCGTCAGCAAGATCGCTTCGTGGGCGGCTCTGTACGAGGTCGCCCAAGCCTGCATGGCAAGACCACGAGGCCTGACGTTGCTATCCATGTTCTGCGCTTGTCGATAAAAAACATGGAAGTCCTTATTGAGTGGCGTCTCCCCAAAAAAATGGTTAACAAGAATATTTTTTTGATGAAGTTGAGCGGTCTTTCTAGCAATAAGTGTGTGGCGTACTCCTAGCTCTCGAGTGATTGCTTGCGCGGGAGGAAGCGGATGGGTATTGCCTTCCAGACGTGTTGCGGCGAGTTCCTGCTCAATCGATTGCACCAGTTGTTGGTTCTGAGATTGAAAGTCCTGTTCAATCTTTAGTTTCGCAGCAGTGAACTCCCGCGAACTGGCTACAACGTTATGTGGGATGCCAAACGTGCCGCTATGGGGCAGAACAGGGGATGTCCCGCGAATGATGGGAGTGTTTGGCGGTGCAATTGCTGTCGTATGGACAGCCTCTGTTAATACAAAGGGTGGAGGTTTCTGCATATTCATATCCTTTTGAATGTGCGTGTTGGCTCACTGGCAAAATGGTGCTGTTGAAAGCGGCGCCTGTGTCGCCAGCGAATGTTTGAGGTGCTTCAAGTTACAACAAAACTCTGGTTACAAAATCCGAGAGCTCCGTAAGTAATGGTGTTTCGTTTTGAAAGAGGGTTCCTGGGTTTTCAACGTTCAGGTCATATTTCTTTGGTGCAAGAGGAAATGTCCGACATTGTTTTCGAAGTTGTTCGAAAGATAGGGCGTTCGGCTTTTCAGCAGGCATAAAAAAGGCCGCTGCAAACGCAGCGGCCAAGGTAAGACGTTGGATCAAGGAGCTACAAATCAACGTCAGTGAACACCGGGGCGATGGATCGAAAAACGCTTCGATCGATCAGAAATCATTGCCAACGACTCGGTCGTGGACTTCGTGCTTACTGGCGGTCTGCCGTGAAAGCCCGCTCAGAATAAGGGCTGGCGCCTCAGGGAAAAATAGCGATTCCGGACATGCACTGTTACGGGGCATGTAACAGTGGCGCGCACCGGGGTCGTCATTATCCGTTGCGTTGATAGTGATCCATCCAGCCTGTTCATGGCGGGCGCAAAGCCTTGCTGCAGGCGGGGATTCATCCTTTTGAGCGACAGTGTGAATACCTCCTTGGTGCGCTTATCGTCCCTGCGTGGCGGCAGTAGGGTGGGGTCTTCTGTCACTCACCGGGGAAGACGCATGACAAAAACAACAATGCGCGCCATCTTCACACCGCACGCGCTTGCCGCTGCGGTGGCCTTGGGTTGCTGTGCCCAGGCGCACGCGGTCGCTTTCAATATCGGGGAAATCGAAGGCACCTTCGATTCGTCGCTGTCGGTCGGTGCGAGCTGGGGCATGCGCGATGCCGACAAGTCGCTGGTGGGGACTGTCAACGGCGGGACCGGCCAGTCTTCCACCGGTGATGACGGGCGTTTGAACTTCAAGAAGGGCGAGACCTTTTCCAAGATCTTCAAAGGCATCCACGACCTCGAACTGAAGTACGGCGACACCGGTGTGTTCGTGCGCGGCAAGTACTGGTACGACTTCGAACTCAAGGACGAAGACCGCGAGTTCAAACAGATCAGTGACAAGGGTCGCAAAGAAGGCGCGAAGTCTTCCGGCGCGCAGATTCTTGATGCGTTCGTCTATCACAACTACTCCATCGCCGACCTGCCGGGCACCGTGCGTGCCGGTAAGCAAGTAGTGAGCTGGGGCGAAAGTACCTTCATCGGCAACTCGATCAACAGCATCAACCCGATCGACGTCTCGGCGTTTCGCCGGCCAGGTGCGGAGATCAAGGAAGGGCTGATTCCGGTGAACATGCTGTTCGCCTCTCAGGGGCTCACCGACCAACTGACGGTCGAAGGCTTCTATCAACTGGAATGGGATCAGACCGTCCTCGACAACTGCGGCACCTTCTTCGGTGTCGACGTGGCGGCGGACGGTTGCAACAACGGTTACACCGTCGGCAGCCCGGCGATCGCCCCGTTGGCGCCGCTGGCGGCAGCCTTTGGCCAGCCGATCCAGGTGACCCGCGAAGGCGTGATCGTGCCCCGTGGCGGCGACCGCGATGCGCGGGATTCCGGGCAATGGGGCACGGCGTTGCGCTGGCTCGGCGATGACACCGAGTACGGCCTCTACTTCATGAACTATCACAGCCGCACGCCGACGGTTGGCACCAGCACCGCCGGCCTGTCGACCCTCGCGGCCTTGCCGGGCATGGTCGGGATCGCCAACCGGCTGGCGCCCGGCAGTGGATCGGGACTGGCGCAAAGCGTGATGCTCGGGCGTGGTCAGTACTACCTCGAATACCCGGAAGACATCCGCCTGTATGGCGCGAGTTTCTCTACCACGCTGCCGACCGGCACCGCCTGGACCGGCGAGATCAGCTATCGCCCTAACGCGCCGGTGCAGGTCAACACCAACGACCTGACCCTTGCGCTGCTCAATCCGATTGCCGGCGGTGCCGCGTCGCCGCTGCTTACCTCGCCGGGTGCTGACAACAAGGGCTACCGACGCAAGGAAGTGACCCAGATCCAGAGCACGCTGACGCACTTTTTCGATCAGGTCTGGGGCGCTCAGCGTCTGACCCTGGTCGGCGAAGCGGCGGTGGTGCGGGTTGGCGGCCTGGAGTCGCGCAGCAAGCTGCGTTACGGCCGTGACTCGGTCTACGGCCAGTACGGTTTCGGCGGTGACACCGACGGTTTCGTCACCTCCACCTCCTGGGGGTATCGCGCCCGGGCGATCCTCGATTACGCCAACGTGATCGGCGGGATCAACCTCAAGCCCAACCTGTCCTGGTCCCACGACGTCGCCGGTTATGGCCCCAACGGTCTGTTCAACGAAGGCGCCAAGGCCGTCAGCGTCGGGGTCGATGCCGACTACCGCAACACCTATACCGCGAGCCTGAGTTACACCGATTTTTTCGGCGGTGACTACAACACCCTCGAAGACCGTGACTTCGTGGCCCTGAGCTTCGGTGTGAACTTCTGATCTGCCCGAGAAGGATGAATGCAATGCGCAAGATGATTCTGCAATGCGGTGTCCTGGCCCTGAGCCTCCTGGCCGCCAATGTGATCGCGGCGGTGTCGCCGGACGAAGCCAACAAGCTTGGCACCAGCCTGACGCCGCTGGGCGCCGAGAAGGCCGGCAACGCCGACGGCTCGATTCCGGCCTGGACCGGCGGTATCCCGAAAAACGCCGGTGCGGTCGACGGCAAGGGCTTTCTGGCTGACCCGTTCGCCAGTGAAAAACCGCTGTTCACCATCACCGCCGCCAACGTCGACAAGTACAAGGACAAACTGTCCGACGGCCAGGTGGCGATGTTCAAGCGCTACCCCGAGACGTACAAGATCCCGGTCTACCCGACCCATCGCACCGTGGCCGTGCCGCCGGAAATCTACGAATCGGCCAAACGCAGCGCGCTGAACGTCACCAGCATCAACGACGGCAACGGACTGGCCAATTTCACCGGTAACCGCTACTACGCGTTCCCCATTCCCAAAAATGGCGTCGAGGTGTTGTGGAACCACATCACCCGTTATCACGGCGGCAACCTGCGGCGGATCATCACGCAGGTGACCCCGCAAACCAATGGCAGCTACACGCCGATCCGCTTTGAAGAAGAGATCGCCGTGCCGCAACTGATGAAGGATCTCGATCCGGAAAAAGCCGCCAACGTTCTGACTTTCTTCAAACAGTCGGTGACAGCGCCGGCGCGTCTGGCCGGTAACGTGCTGCTGGTGCACGAGACCCTCGATCAGGTGAAGGAACCTCGCCTGGCATGGATCTACAACGCCGGGCAGCGCCGGGTGCGGCGTGCGCCGCAGGTCGCCTATGACGGGCCGGGCACCGCTGCCGACGGCCTGCGCACCTCGGACAACTTCGACATGTTTTCCGGCGCGCCGGACCGCTACGACTGGAAACTGATCGGCAAGAAAGAAATGTACATTCCGTACAACAGCTACAAGCTCGACTCGCCGAGTCTCAAGTACGACGACATCGTCAAGGCGGGGCACATCAACCAGGACCTGACCCGCTATGAACTGCACCGGGTCTGGGAAGTGGTCGGCACGGTGAAACCGAACGAGCGGCACATCTACGCCAAGCGCCACATGTACATCGACGAGGACAGCTGGCAAGTGGCGCTGGCCGATCACTACGACGGTCGCGGGCAGCTGTGGCGAGTGGCCGAGGGACACGCGCAGTACTACTACGATCATCAGGCCCAGGCCTACACCCTCGAAGCGCTCTACGACATCATCGCCGGCCGCTACATTGCCCTGGGGATGAAGAACGAAGAGAAGCACAGCTTCGAATTCGGCTTCGAAGCCAAGGCCGCCGACTACACCCCGTCGGCCCTGCGCGCCGAGGGCGTGAGGTAAGGGTTTCGATACATTGGCAAGGCAAAAGGCGACCATACGGTCGCCTTTTTTATGGGCGCCAATCAGCGTACTGAATACTCGTCAACAAGCACCGGGGAGAGGACTAGGGTGAGCGTACAACGATAAAAAGGCGTACCCGATGACCGCCATGACCCACGCTCCGGATCGTCCGGGATTCTTGCCCAGACTCTCGGCTCATCATCTTCCACGTCCACGTCTGACTGCATCATTGCTGGAGTCCTCGGCACGGGTCCGGCTGATCTGCGCACCGGCCGGCAGTGGCAAGAGCACGCTGTTCACCGAATGCCTGTTGCAGGCGCCCGTTGAATGCACGGTGTGCTGGCTGCCGCTGGTGGGCATGTCGATAAGTGTCGCGGCATTTTGCGAGCGACTGGCGCAGGCATTCGGGCTGGCAGCGGCGGATGAGTCGTCGTTGCTAAATGAACTGGCGCGCCGGTCCTCGCCGGTCTGGGTGTTTCTCGACGATTACTGCCGTGTTGAGGACCCGGCGCTGGATGCGCTCCTCGACCGCCTGCTGGCGCTTGCCAGCCCTGCCGTCACCTGGTGGATCGGCACGCGTCGGCGCCCGCAATGCAACTGGCCGCGCCTGCTGCTCGATGATGCCTTGTACGAGTGCGAACGCGCGGCGCTGGCGTTGAGTCGTGGCGAGATCGCGCAACTGTTGCGGCACCTTCCGCCAGCCCAGGCCGACGACGTAGCCGGGCGAATCCTCCAGCGCAGCGGTGGGTGGTGCGCCGGGGTGCGGATCCTGTTGATGCAAAAATGCGACTGGTCGCAAAAGACCTTGCCGCAGCAACGCATGGACACCTTGCTGGACTATCTGCAACACGAACTGTTCAGTGGTTTGAGCCCGGAACTGGCAGAGGCCTGGCGGGTGTTGGCGCATTTGCCGCGGTTCAACGCCAGTCTGTGCGATCACCTGTTCGGTGCCGGCGAAGGGGCGCAGTGGATGCGCACGCTGCAAACGCTCGGGTGTTTTATCGAACCCTGGCAAGGGTCGCCGGACTGGTTGCAGGTATGCGCTCCGCTGTCGCGTCTGATGCGCGACGAACCCTGGTCGGCCGGACGTTCCTGGCATCGTCGGGCCTGTCAGTGGTTTGCTGCCGGGCAGCATTGGAAATGCGCCTTCGAACAGGCGTTGCTGGCCGAAGAGTACGAGGTCGCGGTGAGCCTGCTGCAGCACTTTACTTTCGAGCATCTGTTCGAGGAGCAGACGGTCGTGCTGTTGTTGCGTCTTTATGAACAACGCGGCGAGGAACTGCTACTCGGCTCTGCCCAGTTGGTCGGGTTGGTCACGGCGGCGCTGCTGTTCGCCGGGCGCTTTACCCAGGCGGCGGATTGCATCGGGCAACTCACGCGTTTTCTACCGCCACCGTCAGCGGGTCAGCAACGGCAATTGATCGCCCGCTGGCAGGCTCAGCAAGGCTGGCTGTTGCACCTGCAAGGGCGGATGGAGGAGGCGCGCGAGCATTTCGAGCAAGCCTTGAACGAGCTGTCGCCGCAGGCCTGGACGGCGCGTCTGCTGTGTTTGTCGGGCCGCACTCAGCAGGCATTGCTGTGCGGTGAACTAGAGCTGGCTCATTCGATCAATCGTGAAGCGCTGTGTCTGGCCCGGGCCGAGGGCTCATTGCTGTTCGAGGCGTTGCTGGAACTGGACCATGCCCAACTGCTGGAGCAGCGAGGCGCGTCGGCTCGCGCTGAAGAATTGCTGGCCAATCTTTGCGACATGCTCGGCACGTCCCTCGAGCGGCCGACGCCGTTGCTGGGCCGTATTGCCCTGCGTCGCGGGCGGTTGGCGCTGAGCATGGGACAGCAGGATCGGGCCGCCGGATTCTTTCAACAAGGGCTCGACGATTGCCTGTGCAGCTTTGACAAGCGGGTGCTTTATGGCTTTTTGGGGCAGGCGCAACTGGCCGCCGATCAGGGCGATTACCCGCAGGCGTTCATGCGTCTGCGTGATGCCGAGCGGCTCATGCAGCAGCGGCAGATTCCGGACACGGTCTATCGCGGCGTTCTGCTGCAGCTCAGCAGTGAATTCTGGCTGCAACAAGGGCGGCCAGAACTGGCTCGCGAAGCGTTGAGTCGAGTGCTCAGGCATTATCGTGGCCCGCGGGCACGGCAGGCGCCGCCGGCAACGCTGGAACTGATTCCGCGTATCGAGTGTTTGCTGATTCTGGCCGAGACCCGTTTGGGGCAGACGCAGCAGCCCGTGCTGCGATTGCAGTCTCTGCTCGAGCAGGCTCGGTCTTGCCGGATGATTGTTCTGGAAACCGAGTTGCTGCTGGCAATGAGCGAGGTGGCATCAATTCTCAATGATCGGGAATCTGCCCGGCAGTATTTCGACAAGGGCCGCATGCTGGCCTGCCAGTTCAACTTGCAGTGCCTGGTCATGAAGTTCGATGATGCCGCGACGGTTATTCGATCTGAATCATTATCCGGACATCAGTTTTCTGAAAGTGGCGAGAGTGAAAATTCATTAAGTTTGAGAGAGTCGCAAGTGTTGGGGTTGATTGCGGCGGGAAGTTCCAATAAACAAATAGCGGACAAGTTGTTCATCTCGTTGCATACCGTTAAAACTCATGTCCGGCGGATTCATGCAAAGTTGGGCGTCGAACGCCGTACGCATGCCGTGGCGCGCGCTAGAATGCTGGGTTTATGTTGTTAATCGTCATTTAATCAGTGTGTTGGTTTTTTTTAAGTTTGATCCTTTAAATGTCTTGCAAAGGATAGTGGGTGTTTTTGTTGGTTTTACTCCGGTTAAGTTGTTTGCACAGCTTGGGCGATGTTTTGTCGTCCTGTTAATACGTGTAATAACGGAGTTTTATCATGAGCGCAGTGGAAAGTTTCTCGGCGGAAAAGTATCTGAATAAAATCAATCAGCACAGGGACGACCTGGAAGGTTTACTGGGTGCACTACCGTCGTTCAAATCGCTTTTACAGGATCTGGTGTTAAAGGAACTTCAACAGTTATCGCCGGATATCTATATCAGCAAAACGTACATTACCGCCCAGCGTCCAGGGATTGTGAATCCGCAACCGACCGGGTTGTTGATGGACGTGTTCATGCAGTGCCTGATGTCCGGTAATGCGCCCGTCTATGACGCCAGTCTGTACGGCGTCTTCGATTGGCCTGACTCCACGGATGAAGAGGACCGGATTCACGGGCTGGATGTGGTCGCCGTCGGTTCCTTGATCGGTAATGTGCTGGGGGCGCTGGCGCAGAAATACACACCTTTGCTGGCGCAATACTGGGCTGCTTCTTCGGGGAAGGACGACAAGGGGCGCGAGCTGGCTTCGCGCCGGCGTCAGCTGCAGGATGTCCATGCAGCGCTGTTCTGGCAGGAATTGGGTGCGACGGTGCAGATGCAAGGCGTTCGGCCGGAGGTAGAGGAAAGCTATGCCGTTTTTATCAAGGGCACATCTTTGACTCCGGCCTACAGTCTTTCACTGCAACTGGAAAATGGTCGATTCGCAACGCTGGCCGGCTGCTTTGTCACCTACCTCACGGGGCGCTCTATCCCCGAACTGGTTCTGGACGATGACGAATGGGTAGTGCTCTACACCTCCGTGAACGGCCTGGAAACGTTCCGCACCGCCGCCTTGATGCATCAAGCGTTGCAGCAACGCCTGGGCAATGCAGAAACCCGGGCACAACTGCTCAGGAGCGTTTCACAGGAAGATGCCGAGCAGGTCGGCAGCGTTCCGGATATCCGTTACCTGAACATTCAAGGCGAAATCTTCCAGACCCTCACCGCCCAGCTTCTTGAAAAACAACAACGCGACGTTGCTTACCATCTTCGCCGGTTACAGGCGCCGGGCGGGGATCGGCCTGCTCTCGTGCGTTCGGTCGAGAGCGCCCTTCAGCAGCAGGCGGTCATCGACGCTGCCCGGGGGCGGGTCGCCAGACTACTGGTCCTGATGAACCGAAACGCCCGGCCGCAATGGTTGAAGGATGCCACCGCCAACCATCAGGAAGTGTTCGCCTCTCTGGAAAAGGAACTGCTCAGGGGGCAGGTGTGCCTGCATGAGGCCATGGAAGGGGTATCTTCTTTTCAGGACTACGTGCGCGGTGCTGTCGAAACCCACATCAGCGCGGGCGATACCCGGCGAGTGGACCCTGATACTGTCTGGGTGACAGTGCAACATTCGTTGCGCATGGGCACTCGGCGTATCGAACATGTCGAGCGTAAAACCCTGACGCAGTTGTTCATGTACGGCGTGCATGACACGGCGGCTCCCTACACGATCAAGCTCGAAGCCTTTCACAACAATCCGCGACTGACGGCTTCCAGTATCGAACTCGCCATCCGCCAGTTTGATCTGCGTGTGCAATATGCCAGTGAGCGCAATCAGCGATTCGCACAGGCGCGGATCCGCGAAGCCATGCGCGAAGTCCTGGGGCAGGAAATTGCGCTCAGCCACTTCGCCGCCGTCCTGCAAAAACACATCGGCCCGCAAGCACAGAACATGGTGCAGCGATATCTGTATGGCGACCCGGGAGTCGAAGCGTTTGGCGTTGCGTTTCGTCAGCGCTACAGGCCGTTCAGGGACATGATTGCGTTTCGTGCAAGGGGAGCTGCGCCAGACCGTCAATTACATGTGCTGTATGCGCCGGGTGCCCCGACCGGGCAGCAGTGGTACGAATTCTCCGATCTGACGGGGTTGAAGCGCCAGTTCATCTCTTGGGGATTCGAGCCACGTGATCGTGAATTCCTGACCGGTCAGGCTTTCAGCAAGGACCGCGCAGCTTTCGTGAAAGACGAGCTCTCTTATGACGAACCGGGCCCTGTGTTTCAGCCATGGTGGTGGGGCGGTGTCACCCTGGTGGAGTGGAACCGGGGGCACGAAGACGGGCCGCTGATGGGGGCCATTCATGAAATCATCGATTGGGAAATTGCCGAGGAACAGGTGGCTACTCCTGCCTGGTACAGGAGTGCGGCGGCGCGCGATCGCGAGATGCTTACCCGATTGAACACGGATTTCAGGGCGCTCTACGAACTCTCGAAAGAGGAGCTTAATATCCCCACGTTGGTTTCTTTTTCACGAGACCAGGTGATGGAACGGTTGAACAGTCATCTGCGTCGTTCTGACCCGAACCACCCGTTGATCGATCCTGATCGCGTTGATGTCAAGGTGAAAGGGCAGGACTGGATGACGCTCACCCATCTCTTCATTCAATGGCAGCTTTGGCCAGACGATGATCAGGTGGCATTCGTCTCCAGGGAGGGTTCTTCACTGGGCGGTCTGAATGCGACGGTCGTCAAATCGTTGATCGGTTTGCGGCCGGGCATGATGTATGAGTGGCATCTGGTCGACCGTTTCGCCAACGGCGCGTCGCTGGATCTCAAGGCGAAACTGTTCTGCAAGCTCAAGCAGAACGAAATGCTCAGGGCGGCATTGACCCAGAAGATGCAGGGCTCTTTGTCCGCCGAACAGTTCAACTGGCTGGCGGGACTGGTCGACGGGCTCGATCATGACCGTCCTCATGAACTGGATCCGTTCAAGCCGGGCACTACCCCGCAGGACGGTATCTACACGCTGGTTCTTGAAGGGCGACGCATCGAGGGCGCTTATACGTTTGGACGCCGGGTGGCAGGGAAACTGCAGCTGCTGGTCTATATTCCGAAGGCTCCGGATGGCATGAGTTACCGTCCGCTGGAGTCCTTGACACTGGGGCTCAAGGACGCCGACCTGGGAAATCACGTTATTGCACTGACCAGGCTCGAACACAGGAGTGTCGTACAGAACTTTGTCATTCGCTGCCAGAACGCCTCAGGCGCTCTCCCAACCCCGGCGTTGAACAACAGTTCTGTCGTGACCCATTTCAAGTTCGAATTCGACAGCATGATTTCCCGTGTGCTCAGCGACGTTGACTATCAAACCACCACACCTGCCGAGCGTTTCTGGAACACGGTCATGGTGATCACCGAGCTTGCGGTGGATATCGTCTCGCTGTTTGTCCCGCCGGTGGGATTGGTGAACAGCATCGTGCGCATCACACGGTCGATCGTCCAGGGCATCGTTGCCTACAGCCTGGGGGATGACGAAGCCGGCAAGAACCATCTCGCCTCGGCCTGGAGAAGCTCCATTCTCCTGTATGTGGGGATTGTGGCTGGCGTTGGCGGATCTGTTTCGGCGGTGGGGCTGCTGTCGCGAGTCAAGGATATTTCCGAGATCGTATCGACCGCGACCGGGGTGCCAGTGGGCATTGGTTATGTCACCGCCGTGGCTTCTCCCTATGTGATCGCGGACAGTAAAACCCGAATCATCGGCTGACCCCTTGCCTCATCAATCTGGCTGATAACCCATCCGCCAGCTCACGGCCCGCGTCGCAGCCAATAACCGCTGCGCCGCCGGGCCGTTTTCGTCGGCGTGGAACAGCGAGGTCGGGCCGACGATGGTCAACACCGCCGCGACCTGCCCGAGGGCGTTGAACACCGGTGCCGACAAGGCATCGACGCCGGGCATCAGCAAGCCGTGGACATGATGCAGACCGCGTTCGCGGATCTGCTCGCACAACGCCGCATAGGCTTTTTCGTCTGCCAGCGGATGGCCGCCGCTGGCGATTTCCTGCTCGCGCAATTCGTCGGTTTCCCGGTGCGGCAGGTACGCGCCGAAGACCAGGCCGGTGGAGGAACTGAGCAACGGTAATACCGAGCCCAGTTGCGTCACCACCGTCACCGCGCGCACCGCCGGTTCGATGTGCACCACGGTCGCGCCCTGATTGCCCCACACCGCCAGGAAACAGGTTTCGTTGAGTTCGTCGCGCAACTCGGCCAGCGGCAGAGCGGCGACTTTCAGCACGTCCATACTGTTCAGAGCAGCGAGGCCCACGCGCAGCGCTTCACGGCCGAGACCGTAGTGGTTGGTGGCAGTGTTCTGTTCTGCGAAACCGCTGGCAATCAAGGCCTGCAGATAACGGTGAACCTTGCTCGCGGGCATCTGCACATGTTCGGCCAGACGCGACAGCGAAGTGGACGGCGACAACTCGGCCAGGGCCTTGAGGATGTCGGTGCCGACTTCGGCGGAGCGGACTTTCTGTTTGCCGTTGCTGTCGCTGGTTTTTTCCATGGTGCTGCCGTGTCCCGGAACGAATGGGCGTCTTTATAGCTTGACGCTGGATAGCGAGCAAATTACGTTATGCGTAATTGAATTACGATAAAAATAACCCCGGCGTGCCAAGACCTCCGATCCAGAGCGTCCGGCCATGCCGACGCCCTGTTCAGGAGGCTCCATGAACCTCGATTCAGCCCTGGCTTACCAGTCCGGTTTCGGCAATGAATTCAGCTCCGAAGCGTTGCCCGGCGCACTGCCCGTCGGCCAGAACTCCCCGCAGAAAGCCCCTTACGGTCTGTACACCGAACTGTTCTCCGGCACCGCGTTCACCATGACCCGTAGTGAAGCGCGGCGCACCTGGATGTACCGGATCCAGCCGTCGGCCAATCACCCGGCATTCGTCAAACTGGAGCGGCAACTGGCGGGCGGACCATTGGGTGAAGTGACCCCCAATCGCCTGCGCTGGAACCCGCTGGAGATCCCGGCCGAACCGACCGATTTCATCGACGGTCTGGTGAGCATGGCGGCCAACTCCGCCGCCGAAAAACCGGCCGGCATCAGCATCTATCACTACTGCGCCAACCGTTCGATGGAGCGCGTTTTCTTCAACGCCGACGGCGAGCTACTGCTGGTGCCGCAACTCGGGCGCCTGCGCATCGCCACCGAACTGGGTGTACTGGAAGTGGCGCCGCTGGAAATCGCCGTGTTGCCACGGGGCCTGAAATTCCGCGTCGAACTGCTAGATCCGCAAGCGCGCGGCTACGTCGCCGAGAACCATGGCGCGCCATTGCGTCTGCCGGATCTGGGGCCGATCGGCAGTAACGGCCTGGCCAATCCGCGGGACTTCCTGACCCCGGTGGCCGCCTACGAAAACCTGCAACAACCGACCACCCTGGTGCAGAAGTTCCTCGGCCAGTTGTGGGGCACCGAACTCAATCACTCGCCGCTGAACGTGGTCGCCTGGCACGGCAACAACGTGCCGTACAAATATGACCTGCGCCGCTTCAACACCATCGGCACCGTCAGTTTCGATCACCCGGATCCGTCGATCTTCACCGTGCTGACCTCGCCGACCAGCGTCCACGGCCTGGCCAACCTCGACTTCGTGATCTTCCCGCCGCGCTGGATGGTGGCCGAGAACACCTTCCGTCCGCCGTGGTTCCACCGCAACCTGATGAACGAATTCATGGGCCTGATCCAGGGCGAGTACGACGCCAAAGCCGAAGGCTTCCTGCCCGGCGGCGCGTCCCTGCACAGCTGCATGAGCGCCCACGGCCCGGACGGCGAGACCTGCACCAAAGCCATCAACGCGGACCTCAAGCCGGCCAAGATCGACAACACCATGGCCTTCATGTTCGAGACCAGCCAGGTGCTGCGCCCAAGCCGCTTCGCCCTCGACTGCCCGCAACTGCAATCCACTTACGACGCCTGCTGGGCCACGCTGCCCGCCACGTTCGACCCGACCCGGAGATAACCCATGACTCAGAATTCCATCACCCGCAGTTGGGTCGCTTCGGCCAACGACCACACCGAATTCCCGCTGCAGAACCTGCCGCTGGGCGTGTTCAGCATCGACGGCTCGGCACCGCGCGCGGGCGTGGCGATTGGCGAACACATCTTCGATCTGCAAGTGGCGCTGGAGGCCGGTCTGTTCGACGGCGTCGCGCGCAGTGCCGTCGAAGCCATGCGCGGCGGTCAGTTGAACGCGTTCTTCGAACTCGGCCGCGACGCCCGCGTTGCCTTGCGCGAACGTCTGCTGGAACTGCTCAGCGAGGGCAGCACTCATCGCGGCAACATTGAAGCCCAGGGCGTGAAACTGCTGCCGCTGGCTGCCGATTGCCAGCTGCACCTGCCGGCGCGCATCAGCGACTACACCGACTTCTACGTCGGCATCGAACACGCGCAGAACGTCGGCAAACTGTTCCGTCCGGACAACCCGCTGCTGCCGAACTACAAACACGTGCCGATCGGCTACCACGGTCGTGCGTCTACCGTGCGCGCCTCCGGTGCCGACGTGCGCCGCCCGAAAGGCCAGACCCTGCCGGCCGGCGCGACCGAGCCGACCTTCGGCCCGTGCGCACGGCTGGACTATGAGCTGGAACTGGGGATCTGGATCGGTCAGGGCAACGAGATGGGCGAGCCGATCGCCATCGGTGACGCTGCTGAACACATTGCCGGTTTCTGCCTGCTCAACGATTGGTCCGCCCGTGACATCCAGGCCTGGGAATACCAGCCGCTCGGCCCGTTCCTGTCCAAGAGCTTCATCACCAGTGTCTCGCCATGGGTGGTGACCGCCGAAGCGCTGGCGCCATTCCGTACCGCGCAGCCGGCGCGTCCGCAAGGTGACCCGCAGCCGCTGCCGTACCTGCTCGACAAGCGCGATCAGGAGGGTGGTGGTTTCGACATCGAGCTGGAAGTGCTGCTGCTCACCGAGAAAATGCGCGAACAGAACCTGCCGGCCCATCGCCTGACCCTGAGCAACACCCGCTATATGTACTGGACCGTCGCGCAAATGGTCGCGCACCACAGCGTCAACGGTTGCCAGTTGCAGGCCGGTGACCTGTTCGGTTCGGGCACCTTGTCCGGCCCTGAAAACGGTCAGTTCGGCAGCCTGCTGGAAATCACCGAGGGCGGTAAAAAGCCGATCGAACTGGCCTCCGGTGAAGTGCGCAAGTTCCTTGAAGACGGCGACGAAATCATCCTGCGCGCCCGCTGCGCCCGCGAAGGTTTTGCCTCGATCGGCTTCGGCGAATGCCGTGGCACCGTGCTGGCGGCGCGCTGACAGGAGCGGCTCATGGACCTCTACACCTATTACCGTTCCACCTCGTCGTACCGGGTGCGGATCGCGTTGGCACTCAAGGGCCTCGACTACCAGGCGTTGCCGGTCAACCTGATCGCACCGCCCGGTGGCGAGCATCGGCAACCGGTGTACCTGGCGATCAATCCCCAGGGCCGGGTGCCGGCGCTGCGTACTGACGAAGGCAAGTTGCTGATTCAGTCACCGGCGATCATCGAGTATCTGGAAGAACGTTATCCACAGGTGCCGTTGCTGCCCGAAGACCTTGTTGCCCGCGCCCAGGTGCGCGGCGTCGCGGCGGTGATCGGCTGCGATGTGCATCCGTTGCACAACGTCAGCGTGCTCAATCGCCTGCGCGGTCTGGGGCATGACGAGCCGCAGGTGAACGAGTGGATCGGCCACTGGATCAGTCAGGGGCTGGCGACGGTGGAGCAGTTGATCGGCGACAGCGGCTTCTGTTTCGGCGAGTGGCCGTGCGTGGCGGACGTGTACCTGATTCCACAGCTGTACGCGGCCGAGCGGTTCAACGTTTCGCTGGAGGCGTTTCCACGGATTCGTCGGGTGGCCGCGTTGGCCGCTGAGCATCCGGCGTTCATTGCGGCGCATCCGGCGAATCAGCCGGACACCCCGAAGTAGCGTTTGATGGCTCCCGTGCAGCACACGGGAGCCATTCCGGTTACCCGCAAAAAATCATAAAAACAAAACAGGTACCTTGCGATGCACAACCAGATTGCCAGCTTCCGGGCGGCACTCGACGCCCGTCCTGTGTCCCGCTTTCAGTGGTTACTCCTGATTCTTCTTGCCTTGCTGCTGGTCACCGACGGCTATGACGCCCAGGTGCTCGGTTACGTGGTGCCGGCGCTGGCGCAGGACTGGGGTCTGGAAAAATCCGCGTTCGGCCCGGTGTTCAGCGCCAACTTGCTGGGTCTGACCCTCGGCTCTCTCGCCGTGACGCCGCTGGCCGACCGCTTCGGCGTTCGACGGATTCTGCTCGCCTGCGTGCTGATCTACGCCAGTCTCACCGTCCTGATGGTGTTCGCCGATTCCCTGAATACCCTGATGATCGCGCGCTTCATCTGCGGCATCGGCATGGGCGGCGCGATGCCCAGCGCCATGGCGTTGATGTCGGAATATTCACCGCCTCGCCTGCGCACGTTGATGGTCACGCTGGCGGCGTGCGGCTTTTCATTCGGCGGTGCGGCGGGTGGTTTTGTCGCGGCCGGTTTCATCGACCGTTTCGGTTGGCAGGCAGTGTTCCTCGCCGGCGGTGTCACGCCGTTGCTGCTGTTTCCGTTTCTCTGGTGGATGCTGCCGGAATCCTTGCCACGACTGCTGCGTGACGCGCCGCCCTACGCACGCCTGCGCAAGGTCACCGCGCGGATGCTGCCGGACTGGCAGCCACCGGCCGCATCGGTCGAGCAGAACGAACGCGAGCAGGGCAGCAAACTGACCGTGGTGGAGTTGTTCCGCAACGGTTACGCACGCCCGACCTTGCTGATCTGGGCGACGTTTTTCGTCAGCCTGATCCTGCTGTATTTCATGATCAGCTGGCTGCCGTCACTGCTGCTGGAAAGTGGCTTGAAACTCAATGAAGCGAACCTGGTGACGTCGATGTTCCTGTTCGCCGGCACGCTCGGCGCAATTTGCATGGCGTGGTTCGCCGACCGTTTGAAAAGCAAAGTACGACTGTTGTCCGGCGTATTGGCTGGCGCGGCGGTGTGCACGATCCTGCTGGGGCTGAATCACGACAATCCGCGTTATCTGGTGGCCTGTGTGTTTGCGGCGGGGTTTTGCATCATCGGCGGGCAACTGACGCTCAACGCGTTCGCCAGCAATTTCTATCCGGCGCACGTGCGCGCCACCGGCACCGGCTGGGCATTGGGAGTAGGGCGGTTCGGCTCGATTCTCGGGCCGCTGTTCGGCAGCCTGTTGTTGGCGATGCACATTCCGGTGGAGCAGATTTTCTTCTTCTGCGCGATTCCGGCGGTGATTGCGGCGTTGCTGATCATTCAGGTGCGTTCGCCTTCGCAGCTTGCGCAAAATCCTGTGGGAGCGAGCTTGCTCGCGAAGAACGATAACGCGGTTTGACTGATCGACCGTGTCGCCTGATTCGCGAGCAAGCTCGCTCCCACAAGGGATCAGTGGACGACTGAGTTCGGTGGCAGATGCCCCAGCCGTTCCGTCAGGCGAAGTCGCTGAATCGGGTCGTCACTGAGCAATAGCGCGTGCTCCAGATCGAAACGCTCGGCGTTCGGGCAATCGAGGCGCTGGTACAGACTGGCCCGGGCCAGATAGTCGGCGGCGCTGGCGTTGCCCAGTTCGAGCACGCGCTCGGCATCGATCAGCGCCGCGATGAAGTCGTCGTGGGTCAGGTGCAGCTGGCGCAGGTTGCGTGACAGACGCTGAAGCATCTGCATCGGTTCGGCAGTCAGCAGGTGGTCGGCGTTGAGTTTCATCTGATGGCCGTACTGGCGGTGCAGCAGTTCGCGGCAGTCGTTCGGATACAGGCGCCGTCCGCCGCACGGATCGAGCAGGTGATCGGCCCCGGGAACCTTCAGCAGGAAATGCCCGGGGAAGTTCACGCCCACCAGCGGAATCTCCAGGCCACGAGCCAGTTCCAGGGCGATCAATGCCAGCGCCAGCGGCTGGCCGCGTTTGGTCTGCATGACTTTGTGCACCATTGCGGCCTGCGGACGCAGCGGTACGAAATCATCCTGGGCAAATCCCAGATCGGTCATGCGCCGCAGCAGCGGTTGCGCCAGCTCGCTGACCGGCAGCAACGGCAAACCATAGCTGACCCGCTGCTGCAGTTCCTTGAATTCCTGCAACAGCGCTTCGGGATCGGCTTGTTTGTCGTGTTCGGCGGCCATCCACAACGCGGCTTCGAACAGCGCGGGCGGTGAACGGTGCAGACACTCGAAGAAACGTTGGCGCGGACTCATCTAAATCTCCGGGGCATGCCTCGTTTTAGCCCCGTCTTTGCCATTCGTCCAGTGCCGGGCCGCTCTGCCATCGGGTTATGCCGCAACGCATTGGTCGCTGTCGGGCCTTATTCCCGTGCGCTTCAGCAATTTTCAGGCGCAAGCCTATACTGGCGTCTACCAGAAGTGATTCGGGAGCCTGCCGATGTTCGCTCTCATGCAAAGCACTCGCCTGGAATCGCTGCACCTTAGCGTTGATCCGGTGTCCGGATTGAAGGCGGTCATTGCCATTCATAACAGTCGCCTCGGGCCAGCCCTGGGCGGGTGTCGTTATCTTGCCTACCCGAACGACGAATCCGCGGTCGAGGACGCCATACGCCTGGCCCAGGGCATGAGCTACAAGGCCGCATTGGCTGGTCTCGCCCAGGGCGGTGGGGTGGCCGTGATCGTGCGGCCGGCCCATGTCGAAAACCGCGGCGCCTTGTTCGAAGCCTTCGGCCGTTGCATCGATCAGCTCGACGGGCGCTACATCACTGCCATCGACAGCGGCACGTCAGTGGCGGATATGGATTGCATCGCCCAGCAGACCCAGCATGTCACCAGCACCACTTCGGCTGGCGACCCCGCGCCGCATGCGGCGATGGGCGTGTTCACCGGAATTCGTGCCACGGCCATGGCGCGGCTGGGCAGCGATAACCTCGAAGGCTTGCGCGTGGCGATTCAGGGGCTGGGCAACGTCGGTTATGCCCTCGCTGAACAGCTGCACGCAGCCGGTGCCGAACTGTTGGTCAGCGACATCGACCACGGCAAGGTGCAACTGGCGATGGAACAGCTCAACGCCCATCCGATTGCCAACGACGCGTTGCTCAGCACGCCGTGCGACATCCTCGCACCGTGCGGTTTGGGCGGTGTGCTCAACAGCCACACGGTCACCCAGTTGCGCTGCTCGGCGGTGGCAGGCTCGGCCAACAATCAACTGACGCACCTGGATGTCGCCGATCAACTCGAACGGCGCGGAATCCTGTATGCGCCGGATTATGTGATCAATGCCGGCGGTCTGATCTACGTTTCCCTCAAGCATCGGGGCGAAGAACTGACGACCATCACCGCGCACCTCTCGAAGATCAGTTCGCGCCTGACTGAAGTCTTCGCCCACGCCCAGGCGGAAAAACGTTCACCCGCGCGGGTGGCGGACGAGCTGGCGGAGAAGGTGTTGTACCGCTGAGGTTTGTCCGGGCATGAAAAAGCCCCCGAGTCTTTCAACTCAGGGGCTATTCAATTCAGAGGCTTCAATCCAAGTGTCGCTTACTTCGCAGCCTTCGCCGCTTTGGCAGGTTTGGCTGGCGCTTCTGCCGGTTCGGCCACGTCTGCCGGCTCGGTTGCCACAACCGGTGCCGCCGGTGCGTTGATCAGCTCCGACAGTGCATCAGGCTGGCTCTTGAACGCCCGGGCGAACACATCGCGGTTCTTCGCCATGAAGATCCCGACTTCTTCCACTTGCTGCTCGCTCAACGAAGGAACGGCTTTTTCCAGCACTTCGGCCAACAGTTCGGCCAATTCGAGCATTTTGTCATGACGGTCAGCTTCGGCTTTATCCATGAACAAGCGCTCCAGATCTCGGCTGCTGCGGTATACCACTTCGACGGCCATTCACCACCTCACATGCCTTCACATTAAGTTGTCTTTGCGACTACTGTATCTATATACAGCTAAAAGGATAAGCGAATCCCTGCGCTTTGGGTAGTGGCTTTTCAATGTAGACCGGATTCGGATTTTGTCAGCCCGATGCCTGCGCACAGGTGCGACCAAACGCCACGGCGCGGGTTTCGCGCCGCCTCGCCATGATGGCGTGGCCTCTTTTCTGCATGCATCTGCGTACGTGTGCAATAACCGTCACGTCCAGCAAGCAACATCCGCTCGAACCGGGCTAAGGAACCTTCATCGTGAAAATCAACTGGGCCGAGAAACTGCGGCAAAACGTGCACCAACTGGCCGAGTCCCTGGGCAACCTGTTCGTCGAGACCTTTCACTATCTGGCGCTGTTCGCCATTGGTGCGGTGACCGCGTGGGCGGCGGTGATGGAATTTCTCGGGATGCTCGAGGAAGGGCACATCAAGATCGATGACATTCTGTTGCTGTTCATCTATCTGGAACTGGGGGCGATGGTCGGGATTTACTTCAAGACCAACCACATGCCGGTGCGCTTCCTGATCTACGTGGCGATCACGGCACTGACGCGCCTGCTGATCTCCAACGTCTCGCACCACAACCCGCCGGACATGGGCATCATCTACCTGTGCGGCGGGATTCTGCTGCTGGCGTTCTCGATTCTGGTGGTGCGTTACGCCTCGTCGCAATTCCCTTCGGTGAAAATCGAGAACCCGCACCGCAAGATCGGCACGGGTTCCAGTGAACATCCGGAAGTGGAGAAGGGCGAACTTTAAAGGCCGGCGGCTGGCCGGGGCTGATGTTTGGCCCGACGCGGTGGCGGAGTGATTCCGTCGCCGCGAGTCATGGCATCAAGGATCGCCATGGCGCTGTGGCCCTGTTCGATGGCGATGCCGAACTGAATGCTTTGCACCAGCCGTTTGAGGCGTTTGGGGTCGTTGCGCTGTTCGGCGCTGATCATCCGTTTGGCGACGATCCGGCCGCCATTGGAGAGGGTCAGCATGATGCTGCCGTCGAGCCCCTGAATGCTCAGGTTGATCTGATAGTCCGGCGCGAAGGCATCGGTAATGATCTGAAAAGGATTGTCCATGATGCGTCACCGCCTGATTGAACGTGCAGTTGTTGACCGGCCTTGATCGGGTTGGTTCGCCAAACCTGACCATCGGCCTTTCCGTGGTCCTGTCTCCTTCAGCGATGTAGCAAGGGACATGCCGGGAATATTGTCGAACAATGAATCCGGCCAAAAAGAAGGCGAGCCCATGGCTCGCCTTCTTCGTTTGCGGCCCGTTTCAGGGCAGAACCGAGTAGATGATCGCTGACAGTGCAATCAGGCCGATCAGCACCACGAACACGTTGGACATCTGGCCCGAATACTGGCGCAAGGCCGGCACGCGGCGGATCGCGTACATCGGCATCAGGAACAACAGGCAGGCAATCACCGGCCCGCCAAGGGTTTCGATCATGCCGAGGATGCTCGGGTTGAAGGTCGCCACGGCCCAGCAGCTGAGGATCATGAACAGCGCGGTCGCACGGTTCAGCCAGCTCGCCGACATCACCCGGCCACGGCTGCGCAGGCTTTTGACGATCATGCCCTGGAAGCCTTCGCTGGCGCCGATGTAGTGGCCGAGGAAGGATTTGGTGATCGCCACCAGCGCAATCAGCGGCGCGGCGTAAGCGATGACCGGAGTCTGGAAGTGGTTGGCCAGGTACGACAGGATCGAAATGTTCTGCGCCTTGGCCGCTGCCAGATCCGCCGGCGACAGTGCCAGCACGCAGCTGAAGCAGAAGAACATCACCGTCACCACCATCATGCCGTGAGCCATGGCGAGAATGCCGCTGCTCTTGCGTTCAGCCTGGTCGCCGTAGCGTTGTTTCTGCTCGACGGCGAAGGCGGAAATGATCGGCGAATGGTTGAACGAGAACACCATCACCGGGATCGCCAGCCACAGGGTCTTGAGGAACACCGACATTTCCATCGGTTCTTGAGCACTGGCGAAGAATGCGCCGTTCCAGTTCGGAATCAGGCTGATGCCGAGCAACAGCAGCGCGGCGACGAACGGATACACCAGCACGCTCATGGCTTTGACGATCACGCTCTGACCACAGCGGACGATGGCCATCAAGCCGAGGATCAGCGCCAGCGACAGCACCGCACGTGGCGGCGGGGCGATGTGCAACTGGTGTTCGAGGAAGCTGCTCAGGGTGTTGGTCAGCGCCACGCTGTACACCAGCAGGATCGGGAAGATCGCGAAGAAATACAGCAGCGTGATCAGCTTGCCGGCGCCGATGCCGAAGTGTTCCTCCACCACTTCGGTGATGTCACCGGAGCGGCCCGACAGCACGAAGCGGGTCAGGCCCCGGTGTGCGAAGAAGGTCATCGGGAACGCCAGCAACGCCAGGATCAGCAATGGCCAGAAGCCGCCGACACCGGCGTTGATCGGCAGGAACAAGGTGCCGGCACCGATGGCCGTGCCGTACAGGCCGAGCATCCAGGTGGTGTCGAATTTGCTCCAGCCCTTGTGGGCGGTTTCGTTGTTGCGTGTGCGGTCTACAGCGGGATTTTCGGCAGCAGGTGTGCGTACATCGGTCATCGTTTTTGCCTCGTTATTATTCTTGCTCGGGCTCACGTGTTACGGGCGGTCAGGGAGTGCTCCTCAGCACTCCACCCAGCTCACGGCCAGGCCGCCCCGTGAAGTCTCTTTGTATTTGTCATGCATGTCGGCGCCGGTATCGCGCATGGTGCGGATCACCCGGTCGAGGGAAATGAAGTGTTTGCCGTCGCCGCGCAGGGCCATTTGCGTGGCGTTGATCGCCTTCACCGCAGCGATGGCGTTGCGCTCGATGCACGGCACCTGCACCAGCCCGCCGACCGGGTCGCAGGTCAGGCCGAGGTTGTGTTCCAGGCCGATTTCGGCGGCGTTTTCCAGTTGCTCAGGCGTGGCGCCGAGCACATCGGCGAGACCCGCAGCGGCCATGGCGCAAGCTGAGCCGACCTCACCCTGGCAGCCGACTTCGGCGCCGGAAATCGAGGCGTTTTTCTTGCACAGGATGCCGACCGCTGCCGCGCCCAGAAAGAAGGCGACCACGTCATCGTCGGACGCGTCTGGATTGAATTTCATGTAGTAGTGCAGAACGGCCGGGATGATCCCGGCGGCACCGTTGGTCGGTGCAGTCACCATGCGCCCGCCGGCGGCGTTCTCTTCGTTGACGGCGAGGGCGAACAGGTTGACCCACTCCATCGCCGACAGGGTCGAACTGATGACGTTCGGCTTGCCGATTTCCAGCAGGCTGCGGTGCAATTTCGCCGCGCGACGCGGAACATTCAGACCGCCAGGCAGGATGCCTTCGTGACGCAGGCCTTGCTCGACGCATTCGCGCATCACCGACCAGATGTGCAACAGGCCCTGACGGATCTCGGCGTCGCTGCGCCAGGCCCGCTCGTTGGCCATCATCAGTTCGGAAACCCGCAGGTTGTGCTGCTTGCACAGCGCCAGCAGTTCGACGGCGCTGGAGAATTCGTAAGGCAACTCGACGTCGCCGGCCGGCGCCACACCCGATTCGGCTTCGGCCGCTTCGATGATGAAACCGCCGCCGACCGAGTAGTACGTTTGCTCTAACAGTTGGCCGGATGCACCGAAGGCTGTCAGCGACATGGCGTTCGGGTGGTAGGGCAGGCTCTCGTCCAGCAGCAGGAGATCGTGCTGCCAGTTGAAGGCAATCGAACGTTCACCGGCCAGAGACAGTTGGCCGGTCTCGCGCAGTTGCTGGATGCGTGGCTCGATGGTCGACGGATCGATGCTGTCCGGCCATTCGCCCATCAGGCCCATGACCGTTGCACGGTCAGTGGCATGGCCGACGCCGGTGGCCGAAAGCGAGCCGTACAAACGGATTTCCACCCGCTGCACATCGTTCAGCAAATGCTGGTCGATCAGCGCCTGGGCGAAGGTCGCCGCAGCGCGCATCGGGCCGACAGTGTGGGAACTGGACGGGCCGATGCCGACTTTGAATAGATCGAAAACACTGATAGCCATGCTAAACCCTTACAAGCAATGGAGTAGGAATCGCTGCCATTTTTTGTAGGACAAGCGCAATGTCGGCGATACTGCCTACCTCGCTTCAACGTGACTAACGAAACTTCCTAAGTAAGCCTTTAGCAGGACTAAACCATGAGTCGTCAATTGCACGCCCAGACTTACGTCTGGCTGCAGGTGTTTTCCTGTGCCGCGCGGCACCTGTCATTCACCCGTTGTGCCGAGGAACTGCACATCACGCCGGGGGCTGTGAGTCAGCAAATCCGACAGCTGGAAGAACGTCTTGGCTTTCGCCTGTTTCATCGCCGCGCGCGCGGTGTGGAGCTGAGCGCGGAAGGGCAGCGACTGGCGATCACGGTCAACGAGGCTTACGGCAGCATCGACGCGGAATTGCGTCGGCTGGATGCGGGGATGATCAGCGGGATTCTGCGGGTGCGCTCGATTCCATCGTTCCTCAGCAAATGGCTGACCCCGCGCCTGCCGCGTCTGCAACAGCGTTACCCGGACATCCAGTTGCGGCTGGTGGCGGAGGACAGCAGCGTGCCATTGCATGAGGGGGATTTCGACCTGGCCATCGACCTGAACGACGGTAGTTATCCGGGCCTGTTATCCACAGCCTTGCTCGACGAGCAGATTTTCCCGGTGTGCGCGCCGGGTCTGTTGCGCGGGCGGCCGCCGCTGCACGGGCCGGCGGATCTGGTGCACTTCCCGCTGTTGCATGACATCACCGCCTGGCGCGGCAGCTATGAATACGCGGAGTGGGAGTTTTATCTGAATGCCATCGGTTTCGAGGGTGCCGATGTGCGGCGCGGGCACACGTTCAATCGCAACCACCTGACCATCGAAGCGGCGATTGCCGGCATGGGCGTGGCGATTGCCCGACGCACGTTGCTCAACGATGAGCTGGAGCGGGGGACGTTGATCGTGCCATTCGGGATTTCGGTGCCCAATCACAAACGCTATGTATTGCTCTACGCGCCGGGGGCGTTGAGCCATCCGGGCGTGCGGGCGGTGCATGACTGGCTGGTGGAAGAGGCGGGGATTTTCCGCAGCCTGCACCCGTTGGGTGATGGCCAATTGTGAGCAGATTTTTCGGAGGGGCGGGGCGACCCAACTCCCGACCTTACCAGCGCTTTACTCGGTTGTCCGGCTTTTTTTGCGAATGAATATTTATCTTTTTTAAGGGGTTGAAATGTTCGTCCGGCGGGCCGATTGTTGTAATCAAGAGGTCACGAAATCCTGTTCCAGGCCTCTTGCGAGCTAGCTGAAATAAGGGATGAACTATGCAAATCCAAGTCAACAGCGACAATCATATTCAAAGCAGCAAACGACTGGAGGAGTGGGTACGCACCACAATTGAGAGCACGCTCGACCGTTATGAGGAAGACCTGACCCGTGTCGAAGTCCATCTGAGCGACGAGAACGGTGAAAAGCCGGGTCCCCATGACTTGCGCTGCCAACTGGAAGCGCGGCCGAAAGGCCATCAACCGATTTCCGTCACCCACAAAGCCGATTCGCTGGAACAGGCGATCGATGGTGCAGCCGAAAAACTGGAGCACGCGCTGGAGCACCTGTTTGGCAAACTGCGCGGCAAACCGCGAGCCGCTGTGGTGCCATTCACAAGCAAAGCCAATGACAAGCTGTTGGCGGAAGAGTTTGACGAGAACGAACAGGCAGCGATCAACAGTTGATGCGCTGATTTTCCAAGCCACCCAATGAGAAAGGGCCTGCAATTGCAGGCCCTTTCTGTTTTCAGCAGGGGTCAGAAAGCGACAGAGGTCTGCACGTACACCGTGCGCGGCTCACCGACATACTTGCCCTTGTTGTTGTCATCGAACGAGCGGGTGAAGTATTGCGTGTTGAAGATGTTTTTCACCCCCACCGCCACGTTCAGGTCCGACAGCTGCGGGCCGAAGTCATAACCGGCACGGCTGCTGAACAGCATGTAGCCTGGGATCTTGCCGGTGCTGCCGTCGGCGCTTTCTTTGGAGGTGTTGGCGTTATCGGCGAACTGGTCGCTCTGGAAGCTGCTGTCCAGGTTAAGCTTCCACGGCCCTTCGGTGTAACCGACGCCGATCGTGCCTTTGTGTTTCGACGAGAACGGCACACGATTGCCCTTGTTCGGCCCGTCTTCGCGGATGGTTGCGTCGACATAGGCGTAAGTGGCGTAGACATCGAAGCCGGCCAGCGCCGGGCTCAAGTCGTCGAGAGCGTAATTGACGCTGGTCTCGATGCCCTGATGCCGTGTTTCGCCACGGGCGATCACCGAATCATTGGTCTGGTTGCTTTCGTACTGGTTGTCGAAGTTGATCAGGAACGCGCCGATCTCCGCTCGCAGCGCACCGTTGTCGTAACGGGTGCCGACTTCCCAGGTGCGGGCCTTCTCCGGTTTCACTTCGCCGCTGCTCACGCGGTTGGGCATCTGGCTGTATTGCACGCTGCCGAATGAACCCTCGGTGTTGGCGTACAGGTTCCAGCTGTCGGTCAGGTGATACAGCACGTTCAACGCCGGCAGTGCGGTGTTGTAGTCGCCCTTGTATTTGACGTTGGTCAGATTGTTGGTCTGTTGCGACTCGATCATCTCGTAGCGCACGCCCGGGGTGATCGTCCACTTGCCGATGTCGATCCGGTCATCGACGAAGAACGCATTGGCTTCGGTGCCGCCGCGAGTGTCGCGGTCGTTGCGGCTGTTGGTGGTTGGGTATTCGTTGCTGGCGATCGGCGTGCGGTAGCGCAGTTCGTGACCGGCTTCGTTGATGTAGCGATAGCCGACGCCGACTTCATGGCTGGTGGCGCCGAGATCGAAGCCCTGGGCGAAGCGGGTTTCCAGACCGCGAACCCAGTATTCGCGCGGCGACAGCGACAGGAACGTGCCCTGATCCAGATAGCCGCTGCGCAGGGTTTTGGTGAAGAAGGTATTGGCGGTGAACTCGCGGCGATCTTCCTGATAGCGATAGCCGAAATTGAACATCGTGCGACGGCCCCAGAACTGGTCCTTCGGGCGGGTCGACTGATACGGGTCGGCATCGTAATCGGCGACATTGAGGCCGCCGGGCATGTCGGCCTTGCCTTCGTAATACTGGGCCATGGCGTTGAAACTGTTGGCCTCGTCGAGCTGGTATTTGCCCTTGAGGATCAGGTCGTCGATTTCCGTATCGCTGTGTTCGCGCCAGTCACCACCGCGAGTGCCGGAGTACAGCAACGCGCCGCCCAGACCGTTGGCATTGGTGCCGCCGGCCAGCAGGTTGGCGCTGGTCTTGAAGCCGTCATGGCTGGAAGAAGGACTGGTTTCGGTCTGGAAACCGCCTTTCACGGTCGGCTCGTCCGGAATCGCCCGGGTCACGAAGTTGACCACGCCACCGACGTTCTGCGGGCCGTAACGCACGGCGCCGCCACCGCGCACCACGTCCACGGCGTCCATGTTGCCCATGCTGATCGGCGCGAACGACAACTGCGGCTGACCGTAAGGCGCGAACGGCACCGGAATGCCGTCCATCAACACCGTCGAGCGTGCGGCCAGACGCGGGTTGAGGCCGCGAATGCCGAAGTTCAGCGCCATGTCGTGGCTGCCGGTGCCGTTGTTTTCCGGGGCGTTGACGCCGGGAATGCGGTTGAGCACATCACGGGCCTGGGTCGCGCCCTGGCGTTCGAATTCTTCGCGGCGAATCACGTCACGGGCGCCGGGATGTTCGAAGACGTTGACCTGCGCGGCTTCACCCAGCCAGTCGCCGACCACTTTCGAGGTGTCCAGCTCCAGGGCGCTGTCGTTCGCCGGCTGGAGGCTGAAGGCATTGCCGCCTTCGGCGCGGGCTTGCAGACCGGTGCCTTCAAGCAGTGCATTCAGACCTTGCTCGGTTGTGTAGCTACCTTCGAGGCCACGGCTTTGCACACCACTGGTAACCTGCGAGCCGAACGAAATCAGCACACCGGCTTCGCGGCCGAACTGGTTGAGGGCATTCTCCAGCGACGACGGGGCGATGTGGTAAGCCTTGGTGTCGGCAGCCAGCGCATGGGGAAGGGCGCTGAAGCTCAGGCTGGCGCCGAGGACAAGGTTGCGCAGGGTTCGGGCCAGCGGCGTGAGGCGGGTGGGGTGCATGGAGGACGGTCCTGAGAAGGTTGAATCAAGGGGGCTTTCCTTCTCTGTCACGCCAGATCTGAAAAACGGCTCATTTATTTTTTACAGGGGCGCGGAGCGACCGGGTTGAGTTCCCACGCAGAGCGTGGGAGCGATCAGGCTCTGGCTTCGACCGTCACCCAATAGCGAGTAAAACGCTTCACTCTCACCGGCAGGCTGATTTCCAGCAGATCGAGAATCCGCTCGCTGTCGTCCAGTGGATAAGTCCCTGAGATCAGCAATTCAGCAACTTTCGCATCGCAATGGAGCTGCCCGCGGCGGTAGCGACCCAGTTCATCGAGGAAATCGCCCAGGCGCATGTGCGCGGCCACCAGCATGCCGTCGGCCCAGGCACCGCTGTTGGCGTCCAGCGGTTTGGCGTCACTGATGGAGGTGGCGCTGAAACTCAGTTGTCGGGCGACCGGCAGCAGCATCGGCGCGCGACCTTGCACATTCAACTCGACCCGACCTTCAAACAGTGCGATCTGCGTGCGGTCGGCAAACTGCCGCACGTTTATTCGCGCACCCTGGGTTTTCAGCACGCCTTGTGCGGTTTGTACTTCGAAGGATTGAGTGGCGGTCAGCAGTATTTCGCCTTCGAGCAGACGGATCAGGCCATCGCCCCGGACATCCGCCGCGCTGGCGGTGTTGAGCTGCAATTGGCCGCCAGCGCCGAGCGAGATCTTGCGGCGTTGACCAACCGGGCTGCGGTAATCGGCCAGCAGCGATGGCAACGGATTGTGCTCGCGCATCCCCCAGGTGACCGCCGAGCCAGCGCCGAGAATCAGCAACAACTTCAGCGCCTGACGACGGCTGCCTGACTTCGGCGCATTCAGCGCGGCGTGGGCCAGTGGCGACGACAACCCGCGCAACCGCGAATTGACTCGCTGAATGTGCTCCCACGCACGGCGGTGTTCGCTGTGGGCGTCGATCCATTGCTGCCAGGCTTGTTGCTGGCGCGGGCTCAGTTGGCCTTGCTGCATTTCCAGCAACCAGTGCACCGCCTGTTCGGCGACTTGCGCGGAAAAATCCATCGGCGGATTCACAGGGCGAAGTAGCAGCGCATCGCCGCTTTATTCAGATGGCGTTTGACCGTCGCCACGGAAATGCCCAGTTCGGCGGCGATCTGCGGATAGGTCAGGCCATCGACCTGCGCCAGCAGAAATGCACGTTTGACCGCGCGCGGCAGACCGTCGAGCAACTGATCCAGCTCCATCAGGGTTTGCAGGATGATCGCTTTCTCTTCTTCCGAAGGCGCGACCATTTCCGGCATCTGCGCGAGGGTGTCGAGGTAGGCGCGCTCCAGATCCTGGCGGCGGTAATGATTGAACAGCACGCGCTTGGCCAGGGTGGTGAGGAATGCGCGCGGCTCGATGATCACCGGCGGCTCGCGGGCGGTCAGCACCCGGATGAAGGTGTCCTGGGCCAGATCGGCGGCGCTGTCCGGGCAGCCGAGTTTGCGCCGCAGCCAGCCGGTGAGCCAGCTGTGGTGGGCCTGATACAGCGATTCGACAGGATGGGCGGACGACAACGGCATTACTCCGGGCGCATGCGGGATGCGTTAGAGAACAAGAATGGTTCGCATTGTAGGGCTGTCAGTGATGCCCGGCAATCAGACTCTTTTGCGTATGAGAATATTTATCATTAATATCGCATGCCTGTCGTCTCGGTCTGTTGATCGGGCGTTAACCGTTTCAGGGTCGAAACATGAAAGCCAAACTCGCCGCTCTTCCCATGTCCTATCGTCTGGCCGTCACGTCGCGAGTGCTCGCGGCGGTGTTTGGCGGCTATCTGGTCGCGGCGCTGGCCAGTGTCACGCTGACGCTGTGGTTGCCGCTGAACCGTGCCGAAGCGGTGGTCACCGGCATGACCGTCTCGTTCCTGGTCTATCTGGTGGCGGTGCTCTGGTGTTTCGCCTGTCGCAGCGCATGGTCGGCGTGGGTCGGTTTGCTGGTGCCGAGCGTGATTCTGGCCACCGTTTCCGGGGCTGCACGCGGTCTGGGGCTGGCATGAAAGAGGGTTTTCGGCAGGCGATGGCCTGGCTGCATACGTGGACCGGGCTGGTTTTCGGCTGGCTGTTGTTCGCGATTTTTCTGACCGGAACCCTGGCCTATTTCAAGGGCGAAACCAGTCACTGGATGCAGCCGGAAATCCACGCCCATCCATTGGATGCCGAAAAAAGCCTGACGCTGGCCCAGCAGTATCTGCAACAAAACGCCCCCGACGCTTCGCGCTGGATCATTGGCCTGCCCGACGCCCGCGATCCCGGTCTGAGCGTGGGCTGGCAGCAGACGCCAGCCAAACCCGGTGAACGGGGTGCATTCACTCGCAAGATCCTCGACGCGCAGACCGGTGCCGAAGTACAGGCCCGAGAAAGCATGGGCGGCGAGTTCTTCTACCGTTTCCACTTCCAGCTGCAAATGCCTTATCCGTGGGGCCGCTGGCTCTCGACCATCGCCGCGATGGTGATGTTCGTCGCGCTGATCACCGGGATCATCACCCACAAGAAAATCTTCAAGGACTTCTTCACCTTCCGCCCCCGCAAGGGCCAGCGTTCGTGGCTCGACGGGCACAACGCGGTGGGCGTGCTGGTGCTGCCGTTTCATCTGATGATCACCTACAGCAGTCTGGTGATCTTCATGTCGATGGTAATGCCGGCGAGCATTCTGGCTTCGTACGGCAACAATGTCCGGGCGTTTTACGACGAGGTGTTTCCCGCCGCCAACGTTCCCGAGCCTGCCGGTCAACCGGCGACACTGGCACCGCTGGCGCCACTGTTGCGGTCGGCCAGCGAGCAATGGTCGGGTGGACATGTCGGGCGTATCAGCGTGAACAATCCGGGCGATGCCAACGCCTCGGTGGTGATGTCCCGTGCGGGTTCCGACCGGGTGGTGAACGATGCCGGCAGCGCGGTGACTTTTAATGGCGTCAGCGGGCAAATCATCGGCACCCCATCTCAACAGCCGATGGCGATGGCAGTGGCCGGCAGTTTCTACGGTTTGCACATGGGGCACTTTGCCGGGCCGGTGCTGCGTTGGCTGTATTTCATCTGCGGTCTGGCGGGCACGGCGATGATCGGCACCGGGCTGGTGATCTGGCTCGGCAAGCGTCAGCTCAAACACGCCAAGACGGGAGTGATGCCTTTCGAACTGCGGCTGGTGGAAGTGCTGAACATCGCCAGCATGGCCGGATTGGTGGCAGCGGTCGCCGTGTTCTTCTGGGCCAATCGTCTGCTGCCGGTGAGTCTGGTCGGGCGTGACGACTGGGAAGTGAACGCGTTCTTCATCACCTGGGGCTTGAGCGTGGTGCACGCCCTGTTTCGACCGGGACGCAGGGCCTGGGTCGAACAGCTGTCTCTGGGAGCCGCACTGTTTGTCGCAGTGCCGCTTCTTAACGGTTTGACCTCCCCGTATCACCTCGGCGTGACAGTGCCCGAAGGCGATTGGGTCTTGGCCGGTTTTGACCTGACGTGTCTGGGCAGCGGCCTTTTCCTCGCCTGGGCTGCCCGAAAAATGCAGCGCGCCGGGTACACCGTCAGCGTGAAAAAACCAGCCCGCGAAAAGGCCCGGCCGATCACCCTCGAGCAAGGTGCGAACTGAATGCTATTGGCGCTGTTGCTCTGTTATTCCGCTTTCACCGCGCTGTGCCTGGCGATGCCCCGGCATCACGAAGAGCTGCTGGGCCACAAACCTTCGGCCCGCCGTCGGCAAGGTCTGAAGCTCGCAGGCTGGATGTTGCTGGGGCTGTCGCTCTGGGCGGCGGTTTTCATGAAGGGCTGGAGCTTCGGTCTGGTCGACTGGTGCGCGGTGTTGATGCTCAGCGCGCTGACTCTGGTGCTGTTGTTGCCCTATCGACCACGTTTGGCATTGACCATGGCCGGACTGAGCCTGCTCGCCAGCCCGGTCGCTGCGTGGGCCTTGAACTGACATGTTGATCGGCCATCCTCCTGAGCATCGCGACGGCGAACCCCATGGCGCCCGTGCGCATTTTCTTCAGGTGTTCCTGTCCCAGCGTTCGCAGATGGAAGCGCTGGTGAGCCGGCGCGTCGGTTGCCGGGCGACGGCGGCGGATCTGGTGCAGGATCTGTTCCTGCGTTTCTGGCGTCGACCGCTGGTTCAGGTCGAAGAACTCAGCACTTATCTGTTGCGCTGCGCCGGCAATATCGCCATCGATCATTTGCGCAGCGAAGGCGCGCGGGTGCGGGTCAACGAAGGCTGGCAACCGGAGGAGCCGGACAGCAGCGCCAGCGAACCGCAAGCCGCACTTGAAGCAGGCAACGATTTGCGCCATGTCGAAGCGGCGTTGCGCGCGCTGCCCGAGCGCACGCGGCAGATTTTTTTGCTCAATCGCATTCACGGGCGCAAGTACGCCGAGATCGCCAAAGCCATGGGCCTGTCCCAAAGCGCCGTGGAAAAACATATGATGCGCGCCCTCGAGGCCTGCAAGGCCAGCCTGCGCGAACCCGCGCCACGCACGCCATGGAAAGCACCGTGAATCACACCGACCGCGTCATCCCGACGCCCGCTCAGGAACAGGCCGCGTTCGCCTGGCTGAGCCTGCTGCACGACCGCCCGAGCACCGGTGATCAACTGACCTTCAGCCAATGGCTGCACGCTGACCCGGCCCACGCCGAGGCCTACGCCCAGGCGCAAGTGGTGTGGGAATTGAGCGAAGGGCCGGCGCGCACTCTGGCCGATGAAGAGGCGTTCGCCTTGCAGGGCTATCTGAATGCGATGAACCGGCCGCGTCGTCCACAGATCCGGCGTTGGGCCGGCGCTCTGGCCATGGCGGCCTGCCTGTTGTTGATGATCAGCCTCGGCACAGGTTGGCAGCCGCAGCGCTGGATCGATGATCTGGGCGCCGATTACGTGTCGGCACCGGGCGAGATCCGCACCGTGATCCTGGCCGATCAATCGCAGGTGACGCTGGACGCCGACAGCGCCATCGCCGTGGATTTCAGTCATGGCGAGCGGCATGTGCAATTGCGCCGCGGCGCCGGATTTTTCAGCGTGACTCACAGGGGCGATCCCTTTGTGGTCGAGGCCGAGAAAGGCCAGGCGCGGGTGCTCGGCACTCAGTTCGAAGTGCGCCTGCAACCCCATGGCGCACAAGTCACTGTGCTGTCCGGACGCGTTGGCGTGACAGCGTCCCGTGATGATCAACAGCAGATTCTCACCGCCGGCCAGCAAGTGGCGTACGGCGCAGGCACTGCGGAAAAACTGCATGCAGTGGACAGCGAAGCGCAACTGGCGTGGCGCCAGGGCTGGCTGACTTACTACAAGTCGACACTGGCCGATGTGGTGCAGGATCTGCGGCGTTATTACCCCGGACGGATCGTGTTGCTCAACGACGAACTGGCGGCGCGCAAGGTCAGCGGCAGCTTTCCGGGCAAGGACCCGCAGGCAGTGTTGAACTCGCTGCAAGGGGTGTTGGGATTCGAGCAGCATCAGGTGTTGGGCAAGCTGATCATCCTGCGCTGAAAATATTTTCAACTTTGTAGTGAGGTAAACCCGGATGCCATCCGTGTAGTGACTGAAACTGCGAGTCATTCGCATCCGCTGCGGTTCTACACAGGTCATGAGCAATGAAGTCCAGGGCAAAATCGGGTTCGGTCAAACAGTGGTTAGGCGTTTCGGCCTTGAGTTTTTCGGCATTGGCCCTGTTGCCGGTGAGCGTGGCGCTGGCCGCTGAATCCGTCAGCAGTCAGCCACAAAAGCAGTTCAGTTTTTCCCTGGCCGCCAAGCCCTTGCCTCAGGCCCTGAGCGATTTCAGCCGCGTCACCGGCCAGAGCGTGGTTTACACCGATGAGGCGCCGTATGGCCTGACCGCTCCAGCGATCAACGGCCAGATGAGTGCCGAACAGGCGCTGCAACGTCTGCTCAACGGCTCCGGCCTGACCTTCCGCCGCACCGACAGCCATACCCTGGCGCTCGAACCGCAACCGACCGCAGGTGCGTTGAATCTGGGCGCGACCACCATCACCTCGGTGGTCAACCAGCCGATGAGCTACCAGCCACCGGAAACCAGTTCGGTGATGCGCTCTTCCGCTTCGCTTCAGGAAATCCCGCAGACCGTCAACGTGATTCCGGCTCAGGTCGTTCGCGATCAGGCACCGCGCAATCTTGATGACGCCTTGGCCAACGTCAGCGGCATCACCCAGGGCAACACCTTGGGCAGCACCCAGGATTCGGTGATGACCCGCGGCTTCGGCGACAACCGCAACGGCTCGATCATGCGCGACGGCATGCCGGTGGTGCAGGGCCGTGGCATGAACGCGACCGTGGATCGCGTCGAAGTGCTCAAGGGACCGGCGTCGCTGCTGTACGGGATTCAGGACCCGGGCGGTGTGGTCAACATGGTCAGCAAGAAGCCTGAACTGACTCAGTACAACGCGCTGACCCTGCGCGGCTCGACCTACGGCGACGGCAAGAATGGCAGCGGCGGCTCCTTCGACAGCACCGGTGCGCTGGGGGATTCCGGCCTCGCGTATCGCATGGTGCTGGACCACGAAGACGAAGATTACTGGCGCAATTTCGGCACTCATCGCGAAACCCTGATCGCGCCGTCGCTGGCCTGGTACGGCGAGCGCACCAAGTTGCTGTTTGCTTATGAGCACCGCGAATTCCTGACCCCGTTCGATCGTGGAACCCTGATCGATCCACGCACCAACCATCCGCTGGACATCTCGCGCAACGAGCGTCTCGACGAGAAATTCAACGACATGGAAGGGCGATCGGACCTCTATCACTTCGAGGCCGACCACGAACTCAACGACGACTGGAAAGCCCATTTCGGCTACAGCTGGAACCGCGAAACCTACGACGCCAGCCAAGTCCGCGTAACGGCGATCGACACCAAAAAAGGCACCCTGACCCGCAGCATGGACGGCACCCAGGGCGCGATCAGCACCGACCGTTTCACCACCGCCAGTCTCGAAGGCAAGGTCAACGTGCTGGGCATGCAGCATGATCTGGTGTTCGGTGTCGACGACGAGTATCGCAAGATCTACCGCGCCGACCTGATCCGCCAGAAAAGCCTGAGCACCTTCAGCTACGTCAACCCGGTCTACGGCCGCGAAGTCGAAGGCACCACCGTCAGCCCGGCGGACAGTGCGCAGACCGACGAACTGCGCAGCGATTCGGTGTTCCTGCAGGACTCGATCCACCTCAACGACCAGTGGATTCTGGTGGCCGGCGGGCGCTTCCAGGAGTACGACCAGTACGCCGGCAAAGGCGTGCCGTTCAAGGCCAACACCGACAGCAACGGCCAGAAGTGGGTGCCGCGCGCAGGCCTGGTGTATCGCTACACCGACGCGTTGTCGTTCTACGGCAGCTACACCGAATCGTTCAAACCGAACTCGACCATCGCTCCGCTGAGCGGCAGCAGTACCGTGCTCGACGGCAGCATTGCGCCGGAAGAAGCCAAGTCCTGGGAGCTGGGCGCACGCCTCGACATTCCGGGGCGTGTCACCGGCAACATCGCGCTGTTCGACATCAAGAAACGCAACGTGCTGGTGGCCAATTCCGAAGGCCCGACCACGATTTACAGCGCTGCCGGCGAAGTGCGTTCCCGTGGTCTGGAAGTGGATCTGACCGGCCAGCTCAGCGACCGCTGGAGCATGATCGGCAGCTACGCCTACACCGACGCCGAGGTCACGGAAGATCCGGACTACAAAGGCAACAAGCTGCAAAACGTGGCGAAAAATACTGGCTCGCTATCGGCGGTCTATGACTTCGGCAGCGTGATCGGCGGCGATCAGCTTCGGGTCGGCGCCGGCGCGCGGTATGTCGGTGAACGAGCGGGTAACGCGGTGAATGATTTCGACCTGCCGAGCTACACCGTGGCCGATGCGTTCGCCACTTACGACACCAAGGTTGAAGGGCAGAAGGTCAAGTTCCAGCTCAACGTGAAGAACCTGTTTGATCGCACTTACTACACCTCGGCGGCGAGCCGGTTCTTCGTGTCGATGGGCGACTCGCGGCAGATTTCGTTGTCGAGCACGCTGGAGTTCTGATCAGCGCAAAAACGCCTGGCGATACTCGCCGGGCGTTCCACCCAGCACCTGGCGAAAGCGGTTGGTGAAGTGACTGGCACTGGCAAATCCGCACGCCAGGGCAATCTCCCCCAATGGCAATGCCGTGCCCCGCAACAACTCACGCGCCCGGCTCAAACGCCGCGCCAGCACATATTGATGCGGCGGCAGGCCGAAGCTCACCCGGAACATCCGCGCAAAGTGGTATTCCGACAACGCACACAAGCCTGCCAGTTGCCCGAGGCTGATCGGCTCGGTCAGTTGGCTGTCGATGAATTCCACCAGTTGCCGGCGCTGATGCGGCGCCAGTCCACCCTTGAGGCGCAAGCCTTGGCGTACGCCGACCTGGCTCAGCAAGGTATGGCTGATCAGTTCGTGGGCCAGGCTGCTGGTCAGCAAGCGCTCGCCGGGTTCGTCCCAGTTCAGGGTCAGTAACTGGCGAAACCGTTGGGCCTGTTGTGGATCTTCGAGAAAAGTCTGTTCGCGCAGCTGCATTTCCCGAGGCTCGCGATCCAGCAGCGTCACGCAACCCAAGGCAAATTGTTCGGCACTGAAGTACAGGTGAGCGAGGCGAATATCACCGTTGATGACCCAACCTGATTCGTGATCGGCCGGCAGGATGCACAGCTTGTCCGGGCCACCCTTGTTACCGGGTTCGCCACGGCGGAAGGTGCCGGTGCCGCCGGCGATGTAGCAGGAGAGGGTGTGATGGCTCGGCGCTTCGTATTCCTGGGCGTCGTGGTGATTGGTCCACAAAGCTGCAGACAAGCCGTCACCCAACTCGGCGCTGTGCACAAGGCGTGCATTTGGCGAATTGTTGAGGGCTTGAAAGACTTGCAGGGTATCGATGGCGGCCATGGTCGGTTCTCTTCAACGCTTTGCATCCTACTCCGTAGATTTCGCGCTGCCAGCCTGTGGCCCGACAAAAGCGCAAGTTTATGCAAGCGAGGGGCGAGGGCGCAGGCGGACACTGAAACCCAATCGAGGAGTGTCTGCCATGAACCTGTCGTTGTATTTGTTGACCGTACTGATCTGGGGCACCACCTGGATCGCCCTTAAATGGCAACTGGGCGTGGTGGCGATTCCGGTATCGATCGTCTACCGCTTCGGTCTCGCCGCGCTGGTGTTGTTTGCGTTGTTATTGCTCAGCCGTCGTCTGCAACCGATGAACCGGCGCGGGCATCTGATCTGCGTAGCGCAGGGCTTGTGCCTGTTCTGCGTCAACTTCATGTGTTTCCTGACCGCCAGCCAATGGATTCCCAGCGGTCTGGTGGCGGTGGTGTTTTCCACCGCGACCTTGTGGAACGCGCTGAATGCGCGGGTGTTCTTAGGCCAGCGCATTGCGCGCAATGTGTTGATGGGCGGAGCGCTGGGGTTGTTTGGTCTGGGCCTGTTGTTCTGGCCGGAGCTGGCCGGGCATCACGCCAGTCCGCAAACTTTGCTCGGCCTTGGCCTGGCACTCTGCGGCACCTTGTGTTTCTCGGCGGGCAACATGCTCTCGAGCCTGCAACAGAAGGCCGGCCTCAAGCCGCTGACGACCAATGCCTGGGGCATGGCCTACGGCGCGGCGATGCTGTCGGTGTGGTGCCTGGTCAACGGCATTCCGTTCGAGATGGAATGGACGTCGCGCTACATCGGCGCATTGTTGTATCTGGTGATTCCGGGGTCGGTGATCGGCTTCACCGCGTACTTGACGTTGGTCGGTCGCATGGGGCCTGAACGCGCAGCCTATTGCACGGTACTGTTCCCGGTGGTGGCTTTGAATGTTTCGGCGTTTGCCGAAGGCTACCAATGGACGGCGCCGGCACTGGCCGGACTGGTGCTGGTGATGCTGGGCAATGTGCTGGTGTTCCGCAAACCCAAGGCGCCGGTAATGCCGAGTCACGGCAAACTGGCCTGAGTGTTCTGGCAGTAAAAGGGCAGACGTTTGGCGACGTCTGCCCCTTTTTTTGTCAGCCTTTCCAGACCTGCGGATTGACCAGATCCTGCGGGCGATCGCCGAGCAGGGCGCTGCGCAAATTGGCCAGTGCGCGGTTGGCCATGGCTTCGCGGGTTTCATTCGTCGCCGAGCCGATGTGCGGCAAGGTCACTGCGTTTTTCAGCTGGAACAGCGGCGATTCGGCCAGCGGTTCTTTCTCGTAGACGTCGAGGCCGGCGCCGCGAATGCGGTTGTTTTGCAGGGCTTCGATCAGTGCCGGCTCGTCGACCACCGGGCCACGGGAGATGTTCACCAGAATCGCGTCCGGCTTCATCAGTGCCAGTTCACGATGGCTGATCAGGTGGCGGGTCTTGTCGCTGAGCGGCACCACCAGGCAGACGAAATCGGCTTCGGCCAGCAGTTGGTCAAGGCTGCGGAACTGCGCGCCGAGTTCCTGTTCCAGTTCGGTCTTGCGGCTGTTGCCACTGTAGATAATCGGCATGTTGAAGCCGAAGCGTCCGCGACGGGCGACGGCGGCGCCGATGTTGCCCATGCCGACAATGCCCAGGGTCTTGCCGTGTACGTCGCAACCGAACAGTGGTGCGCCGACGCTGGCCTGCCATTGGCCGGCCTTGGTCCAGGCGTCCAGTTCGGCGACGCGGCGGGCGCTGCTCATGATGAGGGCGAAGGCCAGGTCTGCGGTGCTTTCGGTGAGGACGTCCGGGGTGTTGGTGAGCATGATCCCGCGTTCGTTGAAGTAGGCGAGGTCGTAGTTGTCGTAGCCGACGGAGACGCTGGAGACCACCTCGAGTTTGGCGGCGTTTTCCAGTTGGGCCTTGCCGAGTTTGCGACCGACGCCGATCAGGCCGTGGGCGTGGGGCAGGGCTTCGTTGAACTGGGCGTTGATGTCGCCGTTTTTCGGGTTGGGGACGATGACATCGAAGTCCTGTTGCAGGCGTTCGATCATGGGGGGGGTGATGCGGCTGAAGGCCAGGACTGTTTTTTTCATTGGCATTGGGCTCGGGCTTGGCGGCTGGTGTGATGCCAAGCAAGCTAACATTTCTGTTTTGGGTTGTCTTGGCGGCCTTTGGGCCGACCAGGTTCTTGGGGTTTTGGGTGAATATCCGTTGCTGCGGTAACGGCTTCTTAGGGTTTCGCCCTTACGGCGAGTCACTTTTTTCAAACGCCAAAAAAGTAACCAAAAACGCTGGGCCCCGGCGTTCGGCACCTCGCTTTGGCTCGGTGTTCCTTCGTTCCGGGATTCATCCGGGGGCATCGCCTACGGTTTGCTTCGCTGCACCTCCTCTCGATGTGTTTGGCTTCGCCAAACGGTCGCTGCGCTCCCACCCCCGGATAAATCCCTCCACTCAGCCTTCCGATGGGGCCGGCACGTCAAAAGCGGTACTCGAGCTAACGCTCATCGTGTTGAGTGGTGGGAAGCCAAAGCAGAGACGGAATGTGTGCTTTTTTAAAACCCGAATTCACCTCGGTGTGTCATATCGGCGTACTTCTCCCAAACAACTCGGTCGGTCCCCTCTCCCTTGGGAGAGGGCTAGGGTGAGGGGTTGGCGCCCTCCGTATTCCCCCATTTTTCAGACCGGCCAACTCAATTCGCCACCCGCACCCCCCGCCAGACTCCCACTCATCTCATAAGCCGCCAACTCCGCCTGATGCCCCGCCAATATCTCCGGCAACGATCCACGCAGGTATTCAACCCAGGTCTTGATCTTCGCATCCAGATACTGCCGCGACGGGTAGATCGCATACAGGTTCAGTTCCTGCGAGCGGTAGTTGGGCATGACCCGCACCAGCGAGCCGTTGCGCAAGCCTTCAATCGCGGCGTACACCGGCAACACGCCGACGCCCATGCCACTGGTGATCGCGCTTTTCATCGCGTCGGCGGAGTTCACCAGGAAGGGGGAGCTGTTGATGGTGACCATTTCCTGGCCGTCAGGGCCGTCGAAGGCCCATTTTTCCAGGGGGATCACCGGGCTCACCAGGCGCAGGCAGGCGTGGTTCAGCAGGTCGCTGGGTTTTTGTGCGCAGCCGTTGGCTTTTACGTAGGCCGGGGAGGCGCAGACGATGCTGTAGGTGATGCCCAGGCGTTGCGAGACGAAGCCCGAGTCCGGCAACTCGCGAGCGAGGACGATGGACACGTCGTAGCCTTCGTCGAGCAGGTCCGGCACGCGGTTGGCCATGGTCAGGTCGAAGGTCACGTCGGGGTGGGTCTTGCGGTAGCGGGCAATGGCGTCGATCACGAAGTGCTGGCCGATACCGGTCATGGTGTGCACTTTCAACTGTCCGGCCGGGCGGGCGTGGGCTTCGCTGGCTTCGGCTTCGGCCTCTTCGACGTAGGCGAGGATCTGCTCGCAGCGCAGCAGGTAGCGCTTGCCGGCTTCGGTGAGCGCGATGCGCCGGGTCGTGCGGTTGAGCAAGCGGGTTTGCAGGTGGGCCTCAAGGTTGGAGACCGCGCGCGAGACGTTGGCGGTGGTGGTGTCGAGTTGCACGGCGGCGGCGGTGAAGCTGCCGGCTTCGGCTACACAACTGAAGGCGCGCATGTTTTGCAAAGTGTCCATGGGGTGCTCTCAAGGGAGATGGCAAATTGTGACACGAAGTTTCAGGGGCTGAGACCCCCGACCAAGGGATTATCTCGTTAACGGTAACAAAGATTCACAGGATTCCCAGCTTATCGCCGTCATGGCACCCCCCTAGAATTGCGCCCACCTCGAAACATCTCCCACCTCAGGAATTCGCAGCAGTGCCGCGTCGCATCAACAGAGCGCTTTTGCCGCTCAGTGTTCTGGCTCTTTCGTTAGGTCTCGGCGGCTGCATTGGAACCGGAGGAATTGCCCCGCAGGGCAAGGCTCTGGAGGCTAATGAACTGGCCACCGACGAGGCCATCGCCCACGCCGCCCGTGACGCAAACTGGCCCACCGCCCAATGGTGGCAAGTCTACGGTGACCCGCAACTCAATCGCTGGATCGACCTTGCCGTGCAAGGCAGCCCGACCCTGGCCATGGCCGCCGCGCGCGTGCGTCAGGCCCGGTCACTGGCCGGTGTCGCCGAAGCCGCCGAGTCGTTGCAGATCAATGGCGAGTCGACCCTCAAGCGCCACAACTGGCCGACCGACCAGTTCTACGGTCCCGGTGAGCTGGCCAACAGCACCACCTGGGACAACAACGCGGCGCTGGGTTTCAGTTATGCCCTCGACCTCTGGGGGCGTGAAAGCAACAGCACCGAGCGGGCCGTCGATCTGGCGCACATGAGCGCGGCCGAGGCGCGTCAGGCGCAGCTCGAATTGCAGAACAACATCGTGCGCGCCTACATCGAGCTGTCGCTGCATTACGCCCAGCGCGACATCGTGGCGGCGACGCTCAAGCAGCAACAGCAGATTCTCGAGCTGGCGCAGAAACGCCTGAACGGCGGAATTGGTACGCACTTTGAAGTCAGCCAGGCCGAAACCCCGCTGCCGGAAACCCATCGGCAACTGGATGCACTGGACGAAGAGATCGCTCTGAGCCGCAACCAGATCGCGGCACTGGCCGGCAAAGGCCCGGGCGCCGGTGCGCAGTTGCAGCGTCCGACCCTGTCCCTCGGCGCGGCGTTGAAACTGCCGTCGGCATTGCCTGCTGAACTGCTCGGCCAGCGTCCCGACGTGGTCGCCAGTCGCTGGCAAGTGGCGGCGCAGGCGCGCGGGATCGAGGTCGCGCATGCCGGGTTCTACCCCAACGTCGATCTGGTCGGCAGTCTCGGCTACATGGCCACCGGCGGCGGGGCGCTGGAGTTCCTGACCGGCAAGAAGCTCAACTACAACGTCGGGCCGGCGATCTCGCTGCCGATCTTCGACGGCGGGCGACTGCGTGCCGAACTGGGCGAAGCCTCGGCGGGTTATGACATCGCCGTCGCGCATTACAACCAGACCCTGGTCAATGCGCTGAAGAACATCTCGGACCAGTTGATCCGCCGCGAGTCGATGGACAAGCAGCAGACGTTCGCCGCCGAATCGGTGGCCATCGCGCAGAAGACTTACGACATCGCGATGATCGCTTACCAGCGCGGCCTCACCGATTACCTCAACGTGCTTAACGCCCAGACCCTGCTGTTCAAACAGCAGCAGGTCGAGCAGCAGGTGCAGGCGGCGCGCTTGAGCGCCCATGCGGAACTGGTGACGGCATTGGGTGGTGGCCTTGGTGCGGGTAAAGACGTGCCGACAGCCGAACAGACCGCTGCACCGAAAACCCCGGCCCTTCTTCAAGCCCTCGACCACTGAGCAAGACTTAATGACTCCCTTGCCCGCACCTTTGCGCTGGCTCTACTCCCTGGAATGGCGCCGGGGTTTCTTCGACTGGGCGCGCAGCGATGGCGTGACCTGGGTCTACATCTTCAAGGTGTTGATTGCCGCGTTCCTGACCCTGTGGCTGGCGATGCGCCTGGAATTGCCGCAACCGCGCACGGCGATGATCACCGTGTTCATCGTCATGCAGCCGCAAAGCGGTCAGGTGTTCGCCAAGAGTTTCTATCGCTTCCTCGGCACTCTGGCCGGGTCGGCGATGATGGTCACGCTGATTTCGCTGTTCGCCCAGAACACCGAACTGTTCCTCGGTTCGCTGGCGATCTGGGTCGGCATCTGCTCGGCCGGCGCCGCCCGCTGCCGCAACTTCCGCGCCTACGGTTTTGTGCTGGCCGGGTACACGGCGGCGATGGTCGGCCTGCCGGCGCTCGCCCATCCTGACGGCGCGTTCATGGCGGCGGTGTGGCGAGTGCTGGAAATCTCGCTGGGGATTCTCTGCTCGACCCTGGTCAGCGCCGCGATCCTGCCGCAAACCGCCAGCGCGGCGATGCGCAACGCCTTGTATCAGCGCTTCGGTGTGTTCGCCCTGTTCGTCACCGATGGCCTGCGCGGGCGCAGCAAACCGGAGTCGTTCGAGGCCAGCAACGTGCGCTTCATCGCCGAAGCAGTGGGGCTGGAAGGGCTGCGCAGCGTGACCGTGTTCGAAGACCCGCACATGCGCCGGCGCAACGGTCGCCTCAGTCGCCTGAACAGCGAGTTCATGGGCATTACCACCCGGTTCAACGCCCTGCACCAGTTGCTCGAGCGCCTGCGCCGCAACGGCGCCGACCATGTGGAAGCAGCGATCAAACCGGGCCTGCAGGATTTGGCCGAAGTGCTGGACGGCTTTAGCGGCCGCGCCCTGACCAGTCCGGATGCGGCGCGTCTTGTACTGGCGCTCGCGGCCTACAAGGAAGGCTTGCCGGCGCGGGTGCGCAGCCTGCGGGCGATCTTCCAGGAGAGCGAGCCGAGCGACGCCGAACAACTGGATTTCCACACCGCATACGAGCTGCTCTATCGCTTCGTCGATGACCTGCACAGTTATGCACAGACCCACGCTTCGCTGGCTGATCACAGCCACGAACGCGAGCGCTGGGACGAGCCGTTCACCCCGCAGACCAGTTGGTGGGCGGCGGCAGCTTCGGGGATTCGTGCCGCATTCATTCTGGTCGTGCTCGGCAGTTACTGGGTCGCCACGGCGTGGCCGAGTGGCGCGACCATGACCCTGATCGCCGCCGCTACTGTGGGCCTGTCGGCCGCCACGCCGAACCCGAAACGCATGGCCTTCCAGATGGCCTGCGGCACGTTCCTCGGGGCGTTGATCGGCTTCGTCGAGATGTTTTTCATCTTCCCGTGGATCGACGGTTTTCCGCTGCTGTGCGTGATGCTCGCGCCGGTGATCGTGCTCGGCTCGTTCCTCGCTTCGCGGCCGCAATACGCTGGTGTCGGTCTTGGCCTGTTGATCTTTTTCAGCACCGGTTCCGTGCCGGACAACCTGACGATCTACAACCCCTACACCTTCATCAATGACTACATCGCCATGGTCATGGGCATGCTGGTTTGCGCCGCGGCGGGCGCGATCATCCTGCCGCCGAACAGCCGCTGGTTGTGGCAGCGCCTGGAGCAGGACCTGCGCGGGCAAGTGGTGTACGCGATCAGCGGCAAACTCAAGGGGCTGGCGTCGAGTTTCGAAAGCCGCACGCGCGATTTGATGCATCAGGCTTACGGCCTCGCGGCCGGTCAGCCGCTGGTGCAGAAAAACCTGCTGCGCTGGATGTTCGTGGTGCTTGAAGTCGGCCACGCGATCATCGAGTTGCGCAAGGAACAGGCGATCCTGCCGGTGCATCCGGCGTATGCCGAATCCCAGCCATGGCGTCAGGCGATCCGGGTCATGGGCCGCTCGCTGGTGCGGCTGTTCCTGCAACCGAATTCGAGCAATCTGGAACGCGCGCTGGTCGCGGTCGATCACGCGATCAGCCGGGTTGCCGCCACTGACGAGCCGTTCGCACCGCACTTTGATACCTCGGCGCTGCGTCGGGTGAAGAGTTATTTGCACTTCATCCGCACCTCGCTGCTCGACCCGCAATCGCCACTCGCTGCCTACGCCATCGCCAAGCCCGAAGGACTTGCCCATGCCTCGTGAAATCGCCTTCCACGGTGTGTACATGCCGACCATGACCCTGATGTTTTTCGTCGCTGCGGCATTGGCCTGGGCGCTGGACCGGTTCCTTTCGGGGTTCGATCTGTACCGCTTCTTCTGGCACCCGGCGCTGCTGCGCCTGAGCCTGTTTACCTGTCTGTTCGGCGCCATGGCGCTGACTGTCTACCGTTGAGTCTGAGAATTGTCCCGATGAAAAAGTTTTTCAGCCTGCTCGCGACCCTGCTGGTGCTGGCCCTGGCATTGTGGATCGGCCGCACGTTGTGGGAGCACTACATGAACACGCCGTGGACCCGCGACGGCCGGGTGCGCGCCGACATCATCAACGTCGCGGCCGACGTCACCGGTGAAGTGGTCGACGTGCCGGTACGCGACAACCAGTTGGTGAAGAAAGGTGATCTGCTGATGCAGATCGACCCCGAGCACTACCGCCTGGCGGTGAAACAGGCGCAGTCGCTGGTGGCTTCGCGCAAGGCCACGTGGGAGATGCGCAAGGTCAACGCCCATCGCCGCGCCGACCTCGACAACCTGGTGATCTCCAAGGAAAACCGCGACGACGCCAGCAACATCGCCGACTCCGCACTGGCCGATTACCAACAGGCCCAGGCGCAACTGGAAGCCGCCGAACTCAACCTCAAACGCACCGAGGTACGTGCGGCGGTGGACGGCTACGTGACAAACCTCAACGTGCATCGCGGCGACTACGCCCGCATCGGCGAAGCGAAAATGGCCGTGGTCGACATGAACTCTTTCTGGGTCTATGGCTTCTTCGAAGAAACCAAACTGCCCCACGTGCGCGTTGGCGACAAAGCCGACATGCAACTGATGAGCGGCGAAGTCCTCAAGGGCCACGTGGAGAGCATTTCCCGCGGCATCTACGACCGCGACAACCCGGAAAGCCGCGAGCTGATCGCCGATGTGAACCCGACCTTCAACTGGGTGCGTCTGGCCCAGCGAGTGCCGGTGCGGATTCACATCGATGAAGTGCCGGAGGGTGTGCTGCTGGCGGCGGGGATTACCTGCACGGTGGTGGTGAAGCAGGACGCTGCCGAGTAATCCTTTGGCGAGGGAGCAGGCTCCCTCGCCATAACCGGACGGTGTCAGCCCTGGCAAAACGTCTCGTGCAGATGCCGCCAGATCACCCGCCCGGATTCGGTTTTTTCAAACACCACGGTTGAACGCCGATCCGTGTGCAATCCGCTCGCATCGGTCTGCTGTTCGCGATAACTCACTGTCGCGCCGCGTTCATGCAAGGCAATTCCTTGAAGCTCGCCGAGCTCGATCCTGAACCCGCTCTTCTTGCCGCCCGCCATTTGAAACAGCGCACGCAAGGCCTCGAAATCCAGCACTCGCCCCAGTGGCGTCACCATGGAAAACCGGGGCGAAAACCGCGTCAGCAATCGCTCCAGTGCGGCCTCTTCTTCCTCCACGGCAAACCATCGTTCGATGGCCTCATGGGCCTGGATCACTTCGTCAAAATAGTCGGCGTAGTCAGTCATGTGGATTTTTCCTGAAGGTGAGATGAGCGCAGAAGGGCGAGTAATTTTGTCGAGTCGAAACGCAGCACGGCGGCCATCGGCAACAGCGTGAGCAGTGCAGCGGCGAGAAAGCAGTATTTGAAACCGTTGGCCCCCAACGCGCCCAACAATGAGCTGAGCAGCGCCGCGCCGAGGCAGAAACCGAGTTGCCGATTGATATTCCACAGGGCACTGGAGTGGCCCATTTTTTCCGGCGTGATACCGACAAACGCCAGGGTCTGCGCGGTGACGCTGCACAGACTGCCGCCCAACCCCATCAGGGCATAGGCGAGGATCAGCGGGCCGTTGGCGGGTTGATCGATCTGCATCAGCACGACGATGCCAAGGCATTGCAGCAGCATGCCGGCGATCAGCAATGGCTTGGGGCCGATCCGGTTGAAGCTGCGTTTACCCAGCATGATCGCCACGCCCGAAGCCGCCGCCCAGGACAGCATCAGCGCCCCGGTTTGTGCTGCACCGAAACCGAGGTCGTGCAGGTACAACACGGCGATCATGTTGGTGCCGGTAAAGATGCCGGGCACGAACAGATAGATCAGCATCGCCAGGCGCAATGACGGGTTCCTGATCAGTTGCAGATCAAGGACTGCACCCGGTTTGTTCCAGCCATCGCGCAGGTAGATCCAAAAGGTTATGGCACTGAGCAGCAGGACACCCATCGAGAGATGTCGGGTAGCGGATTCACTCGCCAGACTCACCGCAATCAATAACAGACTCAACGCAGACACGGCCAGCAGCAGACCGCGGGCGTCCAGTGTCGGGCGCTCACTCGCTGTCTGATCCGCTTTCAACCAGAGCAGGCCAAGACCGAAAGCGAAAAGCGCCACCGGCATGTTCAGGTAGAAAATCCAGCGCCACGACAGCGCTTCTACGATCAAGCCACCCGCCGCTGGCGACAGGGCCGGCACCATCAGGGCTACCAGCAAAACCACGCCAGTGAAGTGTGCACGTTGTGTCGCCGGAAACTCCCGATAGGCCAGCGCCTGACCAACCGGAAGCAGCAACCCGCCACCCAACCCTTGCAGCAGTCGCCAGCCGATCAGGCTTTCAATCGACCCCGCCTGAGCGATAAGCCCGGAGGCAATCCCGAACACCAGCAGCGAACCGAGGATCAGCCGCCGCTCGCCCACCCGTGCAGCCAGCCACACGCTCATCGGAATGATCAGCGTCAGCCCGAGCATGTAGGCGTTGGTGATCCAGGCCAGTTGCGTCACCGAGGCGTGCAACTGCGCCGCGATGTCCGGGTAGGCGATGCTCGCGGCGAACATGTTCAGCAGGTCGAGGGCGAACCCCAACAGATACACCAGCGCGACTTTCGAGCGATAGGCCATGGCAGCTTCCCTGTGATGAGGCGTGCAGGGTAGGGCGTTGGTGGCGATAGAAATACGCTGGTTTGGCTGCTAGTTTGTCAAAATAATTTTGACAGGGAGCGCTGCGAACATGGTCAGCCTGGATCGATTCGATACCTTCAAGGCCGTGGTCGAGGCCGGCTCGCTGACCGCCGCCGCTGATACGCTGGGGCAGACGCGGGCGGTGGTGAGCTTCAACCTCAAACGTCTTGAGCAAGAGTTGGGCGTCACCTTGCTCACCCGCAACACCCGGCAACTGGCCCTGACCGATGCCGGCGAACGTTTTTACCGACGCTGTCTGCGCACGCTGGACGAAGCACGGTTGGCCATCGAGGAAGCGCGTTCGGAGCACTCGCAACTCAAGGGCACCCTGCGCATCACCACGACCGTGGAGTTCGCGCTGGCTCAGGTGGTGCCGGCGCTGGAGGTGTTTCGACAGCAGCAACCGCAACTGAACATTCACCTGTCCACGTCCTCGACCCATGCCGATCTGATCTCCGAACGCTTTGACATGGCGATTCGCCTGGGACGCATGCACGACTCCAATCTGCGGGCGGTGCAGTTGTCGACGTTCGAGGTGTTTGCAGTGGCGGCGCCGGGTTTGATCGAGCGATTTGTGCCGGTCGATACGCTGGCGGTGCTGGAGTCGATGCCGACGCTCGGGCATGGGCGAGTGCCGGAAATGACGGTCAGCGACCCGGCCGGCACCGAGCATGTCTACCAGCCAAAACCGGGAACCACTGCCATTGTTGCCGACAACTCCGCGACCCTGCGTGCCTTTGCACTGACTGGGCAAGGCGTCGCGATTCTGCCGCAGTGGCTGATTCAGGAAGACCTCGACGCCGGGCGATTACAGCGTTTGCTGCCGGATTACCGCTTCGCCCAACAAGGCGTGTACGCACTGTACCCGGACACCCGGCACCTGCCGCTGAAGGTGCGGGCGTTCATTGATTTCATGAAGGGCTGGGGGTGAAGCTCTGCGGTGTCTGCACTGGCGCCATCGCGGGCAAGCCACGCTCCCACAAGTTTAGCGGGGCACTCAGATATCCAGTACGACACGAAAACCTGTGGGAGCGGGCTTGCCCGCGATGGGGCTGACGCGGTTTCAGAGTTGCCCACGCAAGCCGAAGCGCTTCATCAACGTCGACTCCAGCAATCCTTTCGGCAGCAACGTCGCCAGCAACGGCAACGCCCGGCTGCCATTGCCGATGCGGATCAGCCGTGGCGGCTTGCTCTGCTGCACAGCCTTGAGAAGCTCGGCGGCAAAGTCGCTGGCCGGCGTCGGTTTGTCCTGCGAAGCCTTGGCCCGCGCCCGTATACCTTCGCGCAACGGAAACCACGGCGATTGTTCGTTGATCAGTTGTTCGGCCTCATGCCCGGCATTCTTGGCGAAACTGGACTGGATCGCTCCGGGCTGCACTTCCATGACGCGAATCCCGAACGGCGCCAGCTCCATGCGCAAAGCATCGCTCAACGCGTGTACCGCCGCTTTCGACGCGCAATAGGCGCCGGCAAATGGCGTTACCAGCACCCCGGAAACACTGCCGATATTCACCACCAGGCCCTTGGCCCGGCGCAGCACCGGGAACAGCGCACGGGTCACGCCGACAATCGAAAACACGTTGGTTTCGAACTGGCGCTGCATGGCCGGAACGCCGCCGTCGAGCAGCGGCCCCATGGCGCCGTAACCGGCGTTGTTGATCAGTACATCGAGGCCGCCATGTTGCTGGTTGATCCGTTCGGCGAGTTGTTCCAGCGCCGCGCTGTCATTGACGTCGAGCTGCACCGCCGTGAACCCGGCCGCACCGAGGGCCGCGACATCTTCAGCCTTGCGCGCACTGGCCCAGACCTCGTAGCCGGCGCCTTTGAAGGCATCGGCGAGGGCGCGGCCGATGCCGCTGGAACAACCGGTAATCAACGCAACGGGCATGGCGCATTCCTTGTGCAAAGTGTGAGGGGAGGGATCAGTCGGAGAAACTACCCTGCAATCGCTCGGCGCGAAACTCCAGGGTCTGCGGGCGATAACCGGGACGCAACGGCGGCATCGGCAGACAGTCTTCCCAGTTGCCGCCGGGCTGCAATTCACCGGGGCCGCGATAGCGCGGGGCGGCGTATTGGTTGTCGGCCAGGTTCACGGTGTCGCCCGGCGCGTACGCCGCGATGCGCCAGCGCAGTTCGGTCAGCGGCACGTCGTTGCCGTTGTTCATCTTGAGCAGCAGCGGGCGGTCGGCGGGGCAGTGTTCGGGGGCATAGACGATGCGCAGTTCCAGGCGCGCCAGTTGCTTGACCTCGCGGTTGTCCAGCCACACCACCCACATCGCCACCAACCCGAGGCCAACGGCGGCGGCCATGGACACCGGCAAGGCCTTGGCCGGGTAGCGCAACAGCAGGATCAGCCAGGTGATGACCAGCAAGACGCCGATGAACATGTCGCGAAACCTCGTGGGCAGGGAAGGTTCATCCTACCTAAGCCTGGAGGCGGTTGGCGAAAAAAAAAGCCCCCGCCCAACCCGCTGCGGATAGGGGACGCAGCGGGCTGGACGGGGACTTCTTGTTTTACGGAACGCTTACTGCGCGATGGTTTTCACCGACACGCCGCGTTCGATCGGGGTAGAGCGACCGTAGATATCTTCGAAGCGCTCGATATCGTCTTCGCCCAGGTACGAGCCCGACTGCACTTCGATGATTTCCAGCGGGATCTTGCCCGGGTTGCGCAGGCGATGCACCGAGGCGATCGGGATGTAGGTCGACTGGTTTTCAGTGAGCAGAAACACGTTCTCGTCGCAGGTCACTTCGGCGGTGCCGCTGACCACGATCCAGTGTTCGGCGCGGTGGTGGTGCATCTGCAGCGACAGGCACGCGCCCGGCTTGACCGAGATGTGCTTGACCTGGAAGCGGCCACCCATGTCCACCGAGTCGTACGAGCCCCACGGACGGTACACCTCGCAGTGGTTCTGGGTTTCGCTGCGGCCTTGGGCGTTGAGGGTGTTGACCATCTGCTTGACGCCCTGAACCTTGTCCTTGTGGGCGATCATCATGGCGTCCTTTGTTTCGACGACGACGATGTTTTCCAGACCGATCACCGACACCAGTTTGCCGTTGCCGTGGATCATGCAGTTCTTGCTGTCCTGGATCACCACGTCGCCCTTGCTGACGTTGCCGTTGGCGTCCTTCTCGTTGACTTCCCACAGCGACGACCAGCAGCCGACATCGCTCCAGCCGGCAGTCAGCGGCACCACGCAGGCGCGCTGGGTTTTTTCCATCACGGAATAGTCGATGGAGTTGTCCGGGCAGCAGGCGAAGGTGGCTTCGTCCAGGGTGACGGTGTCGGCATCCTGCTGGCTGCGCTCGAGGGTCAGCAGGCAGGTGTCGTAGATGTCCGGATCATGCTTTTTCAGCTCTTCGAGGAAGCGGCTGGCGCGGAACAGGAACATGCCGCTGTTCCAGTAGTAACCGCCGGACTCAACGTACTCGGTGGCGCGTTTGACGTCGGGTTTTTCGACGAAGTGCGAAACGCGGCTGACGCCTTCCGGCAGCAGCGAATCACCGGTGGACTTGATGTAGCCATAGCCGGTTTCCGGTTTGGTGGCCGGTACGCCGAACAGCACCATCTCGCCGTTTTCAGCAGCGACGGTGGCCAGGGCCAGGGCGCGTTGCAGGGCTTTCTGGTCCTCCAGAACGTGGTCGGCCGGCAGCACCAGCATCAGTTCGTCGCGACCTTCATTGACCAGCATCATCGCGGTCAGCGCCACGGCCGGTGCGGTGTTGCGACCGAACGGTTCCATCAGGATCCGCTGGCATTCCAGATTGCGGCTGGCCAACTGCTCGTTGACGATGAAGCGGTGATCCTTGTTGCAGACCACGATCGGGGTGTCCATGCCTTCGAACACCAGACGCTCGAGGGTTTGCTGGAACAGTGTGTGTTCGCCGGTCAGGGCGAGGAACTGCTTGGGAAACTGCTTGCGCGAAAGCGGCCAAAGACGTGAGCCGCTACCACCTGACAAGATCACCGGAATCATATTGTTTACTCCATAAAATCGATTGGTTAGAGGCACGAACGCTGTGTCGTTTCACTCTTGTTGTTGTTCCGTACCGGGCAGCGACGGCTGCCCGGTTTCATGTGCTTAGCGAGTCGACACCGGGCGTTTCACCCAGACTGGCGACAGGTTGCTGCCGTTGCCGGTGACGTACAGCACGGCTGCTTCACCGCGCTCCAGGGCGACCGGTTTCACGTCGCCGACTTTCTTGTCGCCTTCGTACAGCGCCAGGCTGACTTTCACCGGGTTGATTTCACGCTCGCCACGGCCCTTGGCGGCCACGTTCGGCACCACGTCGGTCTTGCCGTCGGCGGTCTTCAGGGTCAGCGACTTGTCGCTGAGGTTCTGCACACGCACCAGGGATTTCTGCTTGTTCTTGAACGGCGGTTCTTCGATCAGTTGCGGCGCGCCGGAAGCGTTGTTGACCAGGGTGTAGTAGTGGTCACCGGCGAGTTTCACCGGCAGGGTCTGGCTGCCGACCTTGGCGCTGTAGTCGCCGCCCGGCATGAAGCTGAAGTCGCTGCTGGCCAGCGGCGCGACGTCGCTCAGATTGGTGCTGCCGACGGTGGCGCTGACTTCAGCGTTGCTGGCGTTGTAGACGCGCACGAAGGTCGAGCCTTTCGGTGCAGTCGGGCCGTACAGCGCAGCGTCGCCACCGGCGAAGGCCTGGACCGACAGCACGCTCAGACCGGCAACCAGAGCGAAGCGTTTGGCGAGACGACGAGGAGTTGTAGTGAAAGTCATGGTGTTACCTCTCTTTCAGTTTTGCGCCCGATCGGGCGTCTCGGATTTAGTGTTGATGGCTACGTTTTGTTGGCGAGCACCGGCTTGTTTAAGCTCTGCGACCCACTGCGGGTCGGCGTCGCCGATTTCGTTGTTCACAGGCAGATATCGTTCAGGAAACTCCCAGATCAGCACCTGTGGCGGGCTGTTCTTGAAGTCATCGCTTTTCAGGTAGCTGAGCATCGGCAGGATCGGGCCGTGGCCATCTTCTGCGTAATTGACCACGTCGCTGTGCAGCGCTTGCTTGAGCGCCCCGACGAAGTTCCAGTTCGGGTTGGCGCTGTAGCTGGTGCCGATCAGGGCCACCGGCACTTCGCTGTTGGCGAACAGGGCGTCGTCCCCGGCAGGCTGCTCGACGGCTACGGTGTTGCGCTTTTGCAGCGGTTCCTTGGCCGGCATCAGGTTTTCGAACAGCGGATCCAGCGGCAGGAACAGACGCAGGTCGCCCTTGTGTGTGACCTTCTCCGCCGGGGTGGTGACGAAACGCTGCGGCTCGCCGCTGAGCGGGAACTTGTCGGCGATGGTCTTGGCCAGGGTGTTGGCGGCGATTTCCGCGCCTTCAGGGGTCCAGTGGGTGTCGGTGCGCAGGAACACTTGCTGACCGTTTTGCTTGGCCGCTTGCAGCGGGCCGAGCAGGTCGGGGGCGAGGATCTTGTCCGCCGCGACACGGGCATGGAAGTCTTGATAGAGGTTGGCGTGGATGCTTGCCGGTTTCACTTCACCCAGGTGTTCCGGGTACAGGCGAGCCTTGGCCGGCACGATCGCCATCACCAGTTTCACGCCTTTCTCTTTCAGGGTCTGGCGCACGCCTTCGACCAGCGCGTAGTTGCCTTGCAGGTTCAGCTCTTCGTTGACGATCGGGTTGAATTCCTCATCGCTGTACAACCACTGATCGCGACCGAGCACCACGCCCGGACGACCTTCGTTGAACAGTTTGAAATCCAGCGCGGCCCAGAGATTGGTGCCCAGACGCTTGATCGGGAATTCGTCGTCGTAGTGGGTTTCCACGGCTTTGGTCCAGCGACCGTTGAGCACCGTCGCATCGGCGTTGGTGCTGAAGCCGAAGAAGCTGCGCACCGACCACAGACCGAGCACCAGCAGGGTCACCAGAAACAGTGCGATGTAGAAGATGCGTAATGAGCGGGTCATGTCAGATCCCTCAGAACTGGAAGTAAAGGAACGGCGAGAAGCTTTGCGCCGAGAGTTTGAGAATCGAGGCGATGAACAGCAGCAGGATCAGTCCGCGCATCACGTAGCGCGACCAGTCCGCGGTCCAGTAGGCCGGTTGCACCTGGGCTTCGACGCCGACGGTGTAGCCAGGCTCGTGGATGCTTGCCGGGTTTTCGCCCGGGGCTGCCTTGATCATTCCCGGAGTCGCTGTGGCCGGGCCATTGGCCTCGACGTTGACCTCAGGTTTGCTCTTGGCAGGCGGCTGATTGGTGTACAGATCGCGCAGGCCGAAAAACGCCAGAGTCACGTAAGCCACAACCAGGGTCGCGACTTGGAGGCCGGTGAGGCTGGCCTGATTGAGTTCCGACAGCGACCAGTCGCCGAAGCTGAACATCGCGCCGTACATGCGGCCGGCAACGTGCAGGTTCTCGGCGCGGAAGATCACCCAGCCCATGACCACCAGCAGGAAGGTCAGCGCCCAGCGAATCGGATTGAGGCTGCGCGGCGCGGTGTTGAGGCCGAGCATTTTTTCGATCGCCAGCCACATGCCGTGCCACGCACCCCAGACGATGTAGGTGATGTTCGCGCCGTGCCACAGACCACCGAGCAACATGGTCAGGAACAGGTTGCGATAGGTCATCAGCGTGCCTTTACGGTTGCCGCCGAGGGTGATGTACAGGTAGTCACGCAGCCAGGTCGACAGGCTGATGTGCCAGCGGCGCCAGAACTCGGTAATCGACTGGCTGATGTACGGCTGCTTGAAGTTTTCCATGAAGCGGAAACCCATCATCAGGCCCAGGCCGATGGCCATGTCGCTGTAACCGGAGAAGTCGAAATACAGCTGTGCGGTGTAGGCCAGCGCGCCGAGCCAGGCATCGCCCGTGGTCGGGTTTTGCAGGGCGAAGCAATGGTCGGCCACCACGGCGAGGGTGTCGGCGATGAAGACCTTCTTGATGAAACCCTGCATGAACCGCGTGCAGCCCTCGGAGAACTTGTCGAGGGTGTGAGTGCGGTTGTTGAACTGATCGGCCAGGTCACGGAAGCGCAGCACGGGGCCGGCGATCAGGTGCGGGAAGATCGCCACGAACGCTGCAAAGTCGATCAGGTTGCGGGTGGCCGGAGTGTCGCCGCGGTAGACGTCGATGATGTAGCTGATCGACTCGAAGATGTAGAACGAGATACCGATCGGCAACAGTACGTGGGTGAGGATGAACGGCTCAAGCCCCATCGAGGTCATGATCGCGTTGATGCTGTCGACGCCGAAGTTGGCGTACTTGAAGTAGCCGAGGATGCACAGGTCCACCGCCACACCGAGCAACAGCCAGCGCTGGGCCGGTTTGGTGCGCACGCCGGCGGCGCCGACTTTCAGGCCGATCCAGTAGTTCCACAGGGTGACGCCGGCGAACAGCGCCAGGAAGTCCACCCGCCACCACGCGTAGAACACGTAGCTGGCGATCAGCAGCAGCAGGTTGCGATAGCGTTGCCCGCTCAGGTAGTACAAGCCGAGAAAGATCGGCAAGAACAGAAACAGGAACACGTTGGATGAAAATACCATCCCGATCTCTCCATGTTTGAACCAACAGTCAAGGGCCAAAGCCCCCCCAAACCCCCCGTGGTGTTGGAGGGGTGAAACAGTCCTGCGATCGTTCCCACGCTCTGCGTGGGAACGATCAGCCGATCAGCGACTAACTGCCCTTGTTACCTTTCTCGTGCGAAGGGTCGTAGACCTTGGTCAGGTCGCCACCCAGTCGGAAGGTCTTGAACGGCTGCATCCCGTGCTTCTTCTCGAGCACATCCGGCGAACAGGTGTAGAGGGTGCAGAACGGCTCAAGCCAGGCGAATTTCATGTCCTGTTTCAGGTCGGTCATGTCCTGCTCTTTGCCGTTCTTCTTCTCGAACTGATCCGGGTCTTTCACCCCGGCCAACACCCGGTCACCCAAGCGTTTCAGCGCGCCGTTGTTTTCCTGACGCAGATCCACACCGTTGACCTGGGCGAAACTGGCGATCATCGCCAGCGGCGGCAGGGCGTAGTTGTGATAGGCGAGGGCGCGTTGCTGGCGCTTGAGTTCGTTCGGCAGGAAACCGTCGGCATCGACTTGATTGACGCCGACCTTGTATTCCTTGACTGCCCAATCGAACAGGTCGCGGCGGTTGGTCGCGACCGACGTCGCCATCACCGACCAGGCTGCCCAGTACGAATGGTTGTTGGTTTTTTCCAGCGGCAGGTTGTCCCAGTCGCTGACCACCTGATCGGCCATTTTGCTGAACCAGGCCTCGATCAACTGTGCCTCTTGCTGATGCTGGGCCAGCGGATGGGAATCGGAGAACTTCAGGCGAATGTACGAAGAGGCCATGCTGCCCAGCGCCCATTTGCGCATCGACTTGCCGGTGTGGTTGAAATCCTTCGACATCAACGCATCGGCCTTGGCCCACGCGGTGAGCCAGTTCAGCGTGCAATCGAGCTGCTCCGGGCGACCGTCGCGCATGAACTGCATCACCCGTTTGGCAGTGCCGCGCTCAAGTGTGGTGATGTCTTTGGTGGTGTCGCGAAAGGCTTTTTCAGACTGCACGTTCAGCGTCGCGCGAGCCTTGTCCGAGCCTTCGTATTTGCTGCGAAATTGCAGTGGCCCGGTGTAGGGCGCCGGCATTGCATCGCAGCCTTCGCTCTTGTCGCCGGTCTTGAATTTATCCACAGGCGCAAAATAGCCCTGTGGCGGACGCAGTGGTGCGGCGGCCTGCGCAGTGCCGGCGAAGATCGCCAGCCCGAGCAGCGTCGGCGCCAGAAGAGTTTTCAGTTTCGGATTTCGCATAGCAGACCTCATTGCCCGACCTGAGCGGTTTGTGGCCCAGCGCCCGGGAATACGTTGCGTTTGCAGATTTTCGCTTCGACTTTCTGTGGCGCGGTGCCCGCTTCCGGGCCCTGGACTTCGACCGCCAGCAGGTTTTGCGAGGCCCAGTCTTCGTCCGTGCGCAACTCAAAGGCGAAACGACCGTCGGTGTCGGAGGTTTCCGGTTTCTCGATCTTGATGTCCTCGTGGCGACCGTTCATGTACCAGAGGGTGGCTTGCAGGGTTTTCACCGAGGTGTCGGCGAAGCGGATGTCGACCTGATGGCTGCTGTTCTGCAGGTTCAGGTTCTTGCTGTTGACCAGCAGTTCTTGTTTGCCGCCCGGCTTGAGCGTGGTGCTGGCGGACATTTGCGCCTCTTTGCCTTCGCAGCCGTTGTCGAGCAGGGACATCATCTGGCGATAGATGGTTTCCTGGTCGAGGCGGTACAGCGGCGAGAATTCCCAGATAAGGATTTTCGGTGGCGTCTTCTGGAATTCGTCGCTGCCCAGGTACTGCAACATCGAACCTTCCAGACCGCCGCCGGGGAAGGCGACGTTGAGGATGTCGGCGCCGATGGCTTCTTCAAGGAAACCGGCGAAGTTGTAGTTCTTGCCGCTGTGCGAAGTACCCACGAGGGTGATCTGCGGATTGCCGGAATCACCGAACAGGTCGCCGTCACCGGCCTCGCCTTTCGGCTCGGTGGTGAACTGGTCCATGTACTGGATCGCGTAACTGGTGCCGCACAGTTGCCCGGCCATGTTGTGCAGGGTGCCGGTCTTGCCCATGCGCCCGGAGCGTTTGGTTTCGAACTCACGCTTGGGAATGTCGGCGAATGCCGGAATCTGCTTGACCTTTTCGGCGACGATTTTCGCCGTGCGCTGGGCACCGTATGGCGTCCAGTGCTGGTCACCGCGGAAGTAGAAATCGTGGGCGGGCAGGGTGTCCGGCAGCGACTCGTTGGTCAGCGGCGACAGGTCTGGCACCACGTAACCCATCTTGGCGAAACGGCCGAGCATGGTCTTGTAATTACCCAGTGCTTTCTCGTAATCGAACGCGGCTTTTTCCGCCGGGTTGAGCTTGTTGCGGTTCACCAGACCACGGGTTGGCTGGTAGACGATCACCAGTTCGACGCCTTTGGCCTTGAACGCATCGTGCAGCTGTTGCAGGCGTTTGTAGCCGGCCGGGGTGGTGTTGAACTCGGTGCGCAGGTCTTCCTGGGTCCGGAACAACCAGTCGCCCTGCGCCTGCACCAGAGTGGTGAAGTTCTGCTGGTAGCGGGTGGTGTAGTTCTTCGCGTCGTGGGCGGCCGGGCACAGGCTGCAGCACGGCTCGGCGGTGAACGTCGGCGCTTTCACTTCGTCCGCGCGGGCGCCGTTGCTGGCCGCCAGAATGCCCACGGTCAGGGCCGACAGGCTGAGTAATTTGATCAGGTGTGGGTGCATAAAATTATCCTCAGTCCTGCAATTCGGTCTGGCGTTCGACAGGGTCGATCAGCACGGCTTTCTGCTGGCGCACCAGCAGGTCGAGAATTTCATCCTGGCGCTCGCCGAGGATGCCGTTGAAGCTGATGCCGCTGGATTTGGTCGGCGCCAGCATCGACACGCGATACAGCTCGACACTCAGTGGCGAATCGATCGACAGCGGGCCGCTGCCGTTGGCCGCCAGTTCACCGCCGACCACGATCAGCGAAACCTGAGCGTCGAACGGGTCGAGCTTGATGTCACGGTCGGTGTCGGTCAGGTCCTTGATGTGCCCGTAGACGCCGGTCAGGCCGTTGGCCATGGCGACGTTTTCGTAGAGGCGGATGTTCACGCTGTTACGAATGCGGATGCCGTGGCGCTTGTTGCTGATGACCTTGTTGCCCCACAGCAGGTTGTCGGCGGACTCGTAGAGGGTGATGCCGTCGGTGTGGTTCTTGTAGATCTCGTTGTAGGCAATGATGTTGTTGACGCTGTTACGGTCGATCACCAGCCCCGAGAGGTGGTTGTCGTAGCTTTTGTTGTTGAAGATGAAGCTGTCGTTCACTTCACGGGAAATGATGATCCCGTGCTTCTTCTTCGTGCCGTAAACCGTGTTCTCGGCAATGATCAGACCGTGGGAACGGTCGTGCGGGTCGATGCCGTAGACGATGTTGTCCTTGTAGGTGTTGCCCTTGACCACGAAGTCGCGGGTCTCGTAGCAATAGAAGCCGTACCACATGTCGGAGAACTCGGAACCGACGATCCAGCCGGTCGGCTCGGGACGCTTGAGCACCTTGGCCATGTTCGGCGTGTACTGGGAAATACTCACGCCGTAGGACTTACTGTTGGCGTAGCCGAAGCTGGCCATCTTGCTGTTGACGATGTAGGTCTCGGTGCCGCCCCAGGCCAGCAGGAACGGGCGGAATTCCTTCGGCGAACGGAAGGTCGCCGGGCCGTTTTCCTTCTCGCGCCAGCCGGTGACCTTGGTGTCACGCACGAACAGCTGGCCGTCGTTGACCAGGAACGAACCGGCCTCCTGGGACAGGCGCAATTCCTGGGTCTGACCGTCGATTTCGAGGATGCCTTTGCGGCCGACCACGATCGGCAACTTCGCCAGATACACGCCCGGCGAGGTTTCGCTGAAGTACTGCTTGGGCAGTTTCTGCGCCAGCTCTTTCAGGTTCATGTAGCCGTCGTCGACGAAGATCGCCTGCGGGATGCCGTGCTGACGCACCACCCATTCGGCCATCTTGTTGTCGCCGCCGATGAAATCCTTCAGGGCGTCTTCCTGCATCATCCGGCGCACGCTGATCTTGCCCGGTTTGCTGCGCACGATTTTCGCGGCGGCGGCTTCGGCGGTGTAGCCGGAGAGGTCGGGCAATTTCGGCTTGGCCAGTTCCAGCGCTTCGGTCGGTGCGCTGCTGACGGTGTAGGTCTTGGCTTGTTGCAGCTCTTTGGCGGTGGTCACCGGTTTGCCCTGTTGAGGCACAGCCGGTTCCACCGTGGCGAAGGCGCCAGCGGAGGCCAGCAGCATGGCGCCGGCCAACAGGCTGAGCGAGCCTTTCCTTGCATGGTGCATGTCGGGCACTCCCTTGGCGGTTTGCATCAGAAGCGCCAGATCACGTCGATGAACGCGCGGTGCATGTACGAATCGACCTGGCTGCCATAGGCATCACCCGGCTTGAACACACCGCCACGGAAACGTACCAGCGCCGACGGCTCGTCGATCGACTGGCTCAGCGCTGCCGGCAGCAAGCCTTGCTTGAAGTACTTGGTGACCACCAGATCCATTTCCTGGCCCAGATCCTTGTTGCCGTCCTGCAGTGGCAGCGAGGTGCTGGAGAGGATCGCGCCGGTGACGTCGTCGGTGTTGTTTTCCACGGCGTTGATGCCGTTGCTGCCCACCGGCTTGTTGCCGTCCACACGCCAGAACTTGTGGTAGATCAGGCTGGCGTCGTACTGGTCGTTGAGCATCCACGAACCGAACAGGGTGGCGGTCTGCATGTTGTTCATTTCGCCACGGAAGGCTTCGCCGAAACGGTGAACCCGGGAGCGAGTACCGGTGTAGTTCGAGCGGTTGCTTTCCAGGCCATTCTGTTCGTAATCGGCGCTGGCACGGGCATACGCTGCACCGACCTGCCATTGCGGATCGAGGCGCAGACGCACACCGATATCGGTGGCCCAGCCGTCGACGTTGTCGCTGCGCTTGGCCTGGGCCGGGCGGGTGCCATCGGCGTTGAGGGCGTTGACCGTGTCGCGGTCGCCGCTCATGCCGGTGATGCTGCCCCAGTAGTTGACGGTGTTGGTGTTGCGCCAGTTGTAGGCGTCGCTGTCGGCGGTCAGGCCGAGCCAGCTGATGTCGCCGTTTTCTTTCTTGTCCAGCGAGTCGCCAGCCACGCCCGGCTCCGGATAGTCGAGCTTGCCGTCGTCATGGGTGTGGTGGCCGCGAATGCCGACCCAGTTGCCCGGCGTCCACTGGTAAGCGGCATCGGCGTAGGCGTGCAGGCGATCCTTGTCTTTCGGCGCCAGCTCCTTGAGGTCGGTGCGGTATTCGCTGAAGCGTTCGGCGACACCGGCGTTGGCGCGCAGCAGGGTGGTGTCGAAGGTCCAGTTCAGGGCTTCGATGTTGGTGTCGCGCCACTGGCCGTCGTCGTTGCGCAGGCGCTGGCGACCGAACTTGAGGATCTCGCCGGGGTAGGGCGTCAGGCCGCTGTAGCCGACCCAGAACTCGCGCATCGCCAGGTAGTTTTTCTTGGTCTTGCGGTCGCCGTTGTCGGTGGTCTGGGTGCCTTCGCTGTCGGACTGCTGCAGGGTGTCGGTCTCGATGATGTCGGTCGAGGTCACGGCCTGGCCCATCGCGTAGGCGCTCCACGCGCCGCTTTCGCCGTAGACCCACGGACGCAGGTCGAGGCCGACACCGTTGACGTCGCCGCCGCTGGCGGTGCCGAGGTCGCGGTCGTCTTCGGACTGGCCGGTGATTTTCACTTCGAGGCCGAAGTTCTTCGATTCAGTCATCGCGGCCAGGGTCGGGCAAGACCAGATCAGCGCGAACGTGAGGCCAATGCCGGCCTTCACAAAGGGATTCAATTTCATAATTTTTCCTCGCCGTCTTCTTCTTGCAGGGCGTGCAGTTGCAGCGTGTTCTGGCTCAGGGCGCCACGGGTCGCCTGTTCCTGTTGCAGCAGGCGCTGGGCTTCGGCCAGACGCTCGGGCGGCAGTTGCGCGGCGAGGGTGGTCGCCAGCTCATCGGCTTGCGGAGTGTTTTGGGCTTTTGCCAACTGGCTGAACACGTAAGCGTTGACTGGGTCGGGCTTGGTGCCCTTGCCTTGGGAAAACAGCTGGGCGATGGCGAAGTCGGCGCTGTTCTGGCCGTTGCGCGCAGCGGTCAGCAGATGGTCGAGAGCCTTCTGTGGATAGACCTTGCCCAGGTAGCCACGGCGGTAGATCTGGCCGAGGTAGTAGTCGGCGGCGACTTCGCGGCCGACGGCTTTCTGGAAATGTTCCTCGGCGACTTTCGCGTCGGCCGGGACCAGTTTGCCTTCGTAGTAGAGCTTGCCCAGCAACAGCTCGGCGCGCGGCTGGTCGGCGGCGCGGCCGTTATCCAGGTACTTCATCATCTGGTCGACGTCGCCCAGTTCCGGGAAGTCGTAGAGCAGTTGCGCGAGGGTGACCCACGACGCCGGGTAGCCTGGAGCGATCGGTTCGAGCAGCGACTGCGCGGTTTTTTCGTCGGTCTTGCCCAGGGTCGAATCGGCCAGCACACGGGCCACCGAATCCACCCGCTGAGCACTGACGGTGCCGCGGCTGTAACCGGCCTGCAGCTGTTTGATCAGTTCGGCCTGTTGCTCCGGCGCGCCACGTTTCTGATAGACCGTGGCCAGCTCGACGTAGCAGATGTCGGTGGTGTTGAGCGCGGCCTTGCAGATTTTTTCCACGTCATCCAGATGCTGGTCGTAAGTGCCCTGGGTGCGATACAGCAGCACCTGGGCGAGACCGGCTTCCGGGTAACCGGATTTGCGCCATTGATCGATCTGCTGCTGGGCGTTGATGTTCGGGAAGCTGTGCGGGAATTGCAGGTACAGCATCGCGAGCGGGATCAGCGTGTTGCCTTCGCCACTGGCGGCGGCTTTCTTCAGCAGGCTTTCGGCTTCCTGATGTTCGGCTTCGGTGGAGCCAGGCTTGGCCACCAGCAAGCGGCCGAGTCGGGCCTGGGCACGCGGCGAAACACTGGCGGCGGCGCGGTAGGTGGCTTCGGCCTGTTTCATCTGTTCCGGGTCGCGGCTGTCGACCTGAATATCGGCGAGGCCCACCTGGGCTTCGCTGTAACCCAGGTCGGCCAGCGCACGGTAGTTCTGCGCGGCGGTCGCGGTGTCACCGCGCTTGAGCGCTTCGTTGGCCAGACGCTGGTCGGGCAGGCCGGCGCAACCGGCCAGGGCGATTGCCATGGCCAGGGTCAGCGGGACCGGCAGGATTCTGATAGGGCTCGTCACGGGCATGTCCTCGACTTAAAGACCGGCAGCCATGGCTTTGTCGATCAGCCAGTTCAGGTTCGGACCACGGTCGCTGTTGACTTCCACCGGGCGGCCGGCAAAGCGGCTGTCCAGCGGCTCGTCAGGCTGGATCTGCACACGGATGTCGGAGGACAGGTCAGCGCTTTTCAGGCTGGTGCTGCTGACGATCTTGCCGGTGCGGGTCTTGTCTTCGCCGGCGATCTGGAAACTCACCGGGGTGCCCGGACGCACGTCGCCGAACTGGCGATAGGAGAAGCGCGCATCGACGGTGGCCTGGGTGTTGCGCGGTACCAGCGAGAAGATCACGTCGCCCTTGCTCGCGTACTGACCGTCGGCCACCAGTTGCTGGGCCACGGTGCAATCGCAAGGGGAGGTCAGGGTGCCGGTCATCTGCTTGCCGAACAGTTCTTCAACCTTGGCCGGGGACAGTTGATCTTCTTCCAGGTGACCTTTGAGTACGTCGAGCATGCTGGTGCTGAACGTCGCCAGCGGTGCGCCTTTTGCGGCGACGCCGTCGGACTTCACCAGGCTCTGCACGGTGCCGTCGCGCGGCATGGTGATGTTCATCCCCGGCACGCTGACCAGACCGGCCTGCGCATGGCTGACGAAGTACATGCTGTACACCGATTTGAAAATGAAACCCGCCGCCACCAGGCCGACCGCGAAGATACCGGCGCTGAACGTCACGGCTTTCAGGCGACCGAACGGGGTCATGCCGGAATCGCCGTCCTTGACCTTGCGCGCCTTGGTGAAGTTGTCGCGCTGCAGGGTTGCCAGCACTTCGCCGATGCTGACGATGTCGCCGGCCAGGTGCGAAGTGATCAGGTGACGCAGGGTCGAAATGTCCTGCGGTTCAAGGTTCTGGAACTGGCAACCAGCACGACCCGTCTGGCGGTCGTAGGAGCGCACTTGCAGTTCAACGTCCATGGCCAGGCCGAGGTTGTCGATGACGAACTGCAAACGCGCCTTGTACACCTCGCCGACGGTCAGCGGCAGTTGTCCGGCGTTGAACGCCAGACCACCGGCGGACAGGTCGAGGACCCGCGCTTCAACCGGAGTCCGGTCGGGGCCGAAGAAACGCAGCTTGGCCGGGATTTTGACTCGGGCGTGCTGACGCTGGGCTTCGGATTCATGCACTACGTTGGCGTTGACGGCGGTATTCATGGGGGCGATTTCCTTGTTAATTCAATAGGGGCAGGTCAGACCATCATCAGCAGCACGGCGACGAAAATGCTGCCGGCGGAGAAGGTCATGGTCCGAGACGACCAGGTGTTGAACCAACGTTGAAAGCTGGCGAGATCACGGGTCAGGGAAGTGGGTTGTCGGGTCCAGGATTGTTGGTCGAGGCGGAAGAACACGTAGATCTTCACCAGCGCGCCGACGATCTGGTTGTAATAGAGAATCGCCGGGTAGGCCGGACCGATCCGGTGGCCCGAGCAGGACAGCAGCAGCGTCAGAATCAGGCGGGTGATGCCGATCCACAGCAGGTAAACCAGGATGAACGCGGTGCCGTACTTGAAGCTGGCGATGATTGCCACGGTCAGGCCCAGCAAGGATGTCCACATCGAAACGCGCTGGTCGAACAGCACCACCGAGGTGAAGGCGCCGAGGCGTTTTACACCCAGACCCAGCGCTCGCGAGTTCTGGCGCAGGTTGTTGCCGTACCAACGGAACATCAGTTTGCGGCTGGCCTTGATGAAGCTCTTTTCCGGCGGGTGTTCAACGGTATTGATCGCTGCATCTGGCACGTAGAAGGTGTCGTAGCCCAGACGCATCAGGCTGAACCAGCTCGACTTGTCGTCGCCGGTCAGGAACTTGAAACGGCCCAGGCGCCAGTGTTGCAGCGAGTCGCTTTCGACGTCGGCGATGAATTCCGGGTTGGTGACCACGGTGGCGCGGAACACCGACATGCGGCCGGTCATGGTCAGCACGCGTTTGGACAGGGCCATCGAGCACATGTTGATGTGGCGCTGGGCGAAACGCAGCTTGTGCCATTCGCTCATGATGTAGCCGCCGCGCACTTCGCAAAATTCGTTGGTGGTCAGGCCGCCGACGTTGCCGAACATCTGGAACCACGGCACGGTTTTGCGCACGACGCCTTCGCCGAGCACGGTGTCGCCGTCGATCACGGCCACCACGGCGCGGTCGTCCGGCAGGTGACGGGAGATCGCGCGGAAACCATAGGCCAGGCCATCGCGTTTGCCGGTGCCGGGAATGCGTACGAAGTCGAGTTTCACCCGGTCTGGCGGATTCATCCGCGCCCACAGTGCCTTGACCAGCAGCTCATCGGACATTTCGACGATGGAGCAGACCACGGTGGTCGGCAGTTCGCAGTCGATGGCTTCGCGGATCACCGAGCTGTAAACCTGCGCGGTGGTCAACGCGTCGATGCGGAAACTGGTGACCATCAGAAACACATGGGACGGGTCCGCAGCCTTACCCAGCTTGCGAACCTTGCGGCGCAGGTGCGGGTAGACGATGTAGAGAAAAATCATGCCGCGCACAAAGTGCGTGGCACCCATCGAGTAGCGCCAGATACCTACGGCGCCAATCAGGAAAATGAAGTCCTTCGACTCGGAGTCGAATGTGGACGTGGGCAGCATCAGGGCCAGGCCCATCAGCAGGCTCAGAAACAAAAGCCAGCCGGCGGATTGCAGAAAAAAATGTTTGAGCTTGGACATGACCGTCATCCGAAGGTGATGGGGGCTTCAAGCCGCCCGCCGATTCACGGCGTGCGGCCTGAAGCTCGAGGCTTGCTGCTGTGTTACCAGCAGATCCCTTCGGTGCGGCTACCGGCGCTGGTGGCCTTGGACATGAAGCCCACCAGGTCGATCACCTGCTTGCCCTGCGGCGCTTCTTCGGCGAGGGCGCGGAACTTCTCGTCGCGGTTGCCGAGGATGATCACGTCGGAGTTGTCGATCACCGAATCGAAGTCCGAATTGAGCAGGGACGACACGTGCGGGATCTTCGACTCGATGTAGTCCTTGTTCGCGCCGTGGACACGGGCGTACTGGACGTTGCTGTCGTAGATGCTCAGGTCGTAGCCCTTGCCGATCAGCATCTCGGCCAGTTCCACCAGCGGACTTTCGCGCAGGTCGTCGGTGCCGGCCTTGAAGCTCAGGCCCAGCAGGGCGACTTTGCGTTTGTCGTGGCTTTCAACGATGTCGAAGGCGTTCTGCACTTGCGATTCGTTGCTGCGCATCAGCGAGTTGAGCAGCGGCGCTTCGACGTCCAGGGAACCGGCGCGGTAGGTCAGGGCGCGCACGTCTTTGGGCAGGCACGAACCGCCGAAAGCGAAGCCCGGGCGCATGTAGTACTGGGACAGGTTGAGGGTCTTGTCCTGGCAGACCACGTCCATCACTTCGCGGCCATCGACGCCCACGGCTTTGGCGATATTGCCGATCTCGTTGGCGAAGGTCACTTTGGTGGCGTGCCAGACGTTGCAGGTGTACTTGATCATCTCGGCGACGGCGATGTCCTTGCGGATGATCGGTGCGTCGAGTTCTTCGTACAGCGATTGCAGTACGTCACCCGACGCCTTGTCGAACTCGCCGATGACGGTCATCGGTGGCAGGTCGTAGTCGGCGATCGCGGTGGATTCACGCAGGAACTCAGGGTTCACGGCGACACCGAAATCAACGCCGGCTTTCTTGCCGGAGCAGTCTTCGAGGATCGGGATGACAACGTTTGCCACGGTGCCCGGCAATACGGTGCTGCGCACCACGATGGTGTGGCGGGTGGACTTTTCACGCAGGACAAAACCGATCTCGCGGCATACCGCTTCGATGTAGTTCAGTTCCAGGTCGCCGTTCTTTTTGCTCGGCGTACCGACGCAGATCATCGACAGGTCGGTGTCGCGAATCGCTTCGGCGAAGTTGGTCGTGCCGCGCAGACGACCGGTCTGAATACCTTGTGCCAGCAACTCGCCCAGGCCCGGTTCGACAATGGGAGATTTGCCAGCGTTGATCATGTCGATCTTGTCTTTGGCAACATCGACGCCCACTACGTCGTGGCCCCGAGCAGACAGGCAACCGGCACATACTGCGCCAACGTAACCCAAACCAAATATGCTGATGCGCATCGCAATTACCTCTGTATATATCAGGCCTTAGAGGGCCGGAGTTAATGGTGTTCAGCGTTCATTAGTGCACTCGAAAGTGCGGCATACAGGCGCCACAATGCCGTGTGCAGGCATACTTAAGTTCCGAGTGTCTAAATAAGTGCACTCAAGATGTGCGCAACCAGGCCTTGTTGTTATGACGTGCCCTGTTATGCAGCCGATCTTCTTTGGAGAAGACTCTTGTGCAATCGTCTTGCGCGCTCGATGTCAGGATGAAAGTCCCGTAAATCAAGCGGTTGGGTGCTCAGGTGAGCACGTTTATAAGGGCGCGGCCATGGCCTTTGTAGGGGATATTAATGGTGCGTATCTCCTGTCCATCGTCTGCTTTGAGACTAGTTAGTCATCTAGACAAGTTGCTGTGACAACTTGGTTACATGGCTATCTGCTCCGCGTAAGTTATCTCGTACAAACTCGGCGAGAATCGTTACCGGTGGTATGAGCTATGCATTCGGACGAAGTTCCTGTCCGCTCATCGCGAAATCTGAAATTTCTTGAAATATTGTCGGAGATGGCACCAGTATCAATTTGATAGCAATTTCGTTTTCGACCTTTAATAACAGGCGAAAAATCACGTTAGATAGTTTTGTGCCACTACGGTGAAAAAATTTAGGTGCCACTACTGAAATAAATGATCAGTGTCGAGTGAAACTAATCTTAGAAAAGACAGGGATGTTTTTCTGGCGCCAGTAAAATGGCGAAATGTGGCGGGGTTTTTTTGACATCGTGCGAGCTGCACGACTCTTCATATAAAGAGTCGTGCATTAGGCATGCTTTATTCGGGGGCGTGATCGCGTAGAAACACCAGATTATCCGGTTTCGATTGCTCGGCGCTGTAGCGATAACCCTGCACATCGAACTGTTTGAGCAGGGCCGGATCGTTGATTTTTTCCTGGATCACGAAACGGCTCATCAGACCTCGGGCCTTTTTCGCGTAGAAGCTGATGATCTTGTATTGGCCGTTCTTCAGGTCCTTGAACTCGGTGTTGATGATCCGCGCATTCAGGGCTGTGCGTTTCACCGCCGAAAAGTATTCGTTGGACGCCAGGTTCAGCAGCACGTCGTCGCCCTGGTCGGCCAGCGCTTCGTTCAGCCATTCGCTGATGCGCGTGCCCCAGAAGGCGTACAAGTCCTTGCCACGGGCGTTGGCCAGTTTGGTGCCCATTTCCAGGCGGTACGGCTGCATCAGGTCGAGCGGACGCAGCAAGCCGTAAAGGCCGGACAGCATGCGCAGGTGCTGTTGCGCGTAATCGAAATCGGCTTCGCTGAAGCTCTGGGCGTCGAGTCCGGTGTAGACGTCGCCCTTGAAGGCCAGCAGTGCCTGTTTGGCGTTTTCCGGCGTGAACGCCGGTGTCCAGCTGCCGAAACGCGCGGCGTTAAGGCCGCCGATCTTGTCGGACACGTGCATCAGTTCGCTGATCTGCGCCGGGCTCAGTTCGCGCAGTTGCTGGATCAGTTCCTGGGAGTGGTCGAGGTATTGCGGCTGGGTGAAGCGCTGGGTCGCCGGCGGTGTTTCGTAATCGAGGGTCTTGGCGGGGGAAATCACCATCAGCATGAAGTCGTCTCCTTTAATCGTGGGGGCGATTCTAGGGGGTTGGGGCGGATGACTCCAGCTATCACGTCCATAGGTGATCGGCGGTTTACCAGCCGGATCGGCTATAGTGCGGCGCGGGTTTTGTTATGGAGACACCCTTTGCGCATTGTTCTTTTTTTCACCGCGTGGCTGTTGAGCATCGGTGCCGTTGCGGCGCCGGGCGATATCGCGACGCTGGATCGCGGCACCTGGCCGGAAAAACTCGACAATCCGACCCTGTTCGATGTCGCCTCGCGGGCGGAAATCCTGATGTTCGCCCGCGGCCTGCTCGGCACCGAAGCCCTGGACGAAGCGGCGCTGGCCCAGCGTCTGGGGCTGCGCACGGTCAATCTGGATGCAATCAACAGCCTGCGCGAGCGCCTGTGGCAGCGGCTGCTGGCCAACTACAACTTTGCCCAGCAAAGCTGCGATCAGGATGCCTCGTTCTGTTTCCTTGTCGAAGACCTGCCGACCCTGCGCGAGCAGGCGGCCAAATTCGTGGTCAGCGACGAAAGCTATTACACCAAGTGGGCCGAGCCGAGCCGGATCTTCCACCTGCAATACCTCGATGAGCTGATGCGCAAGGCGGCGCTCTCGCCGCAGACCAGCAGCGAAATCGATCATTTCGGAGACTACGAGCGCAACGGCGACGACATGCACGACCGCTTGTTTCTGTTGAGTTTCGACAGCGCCGCCAACCTGCAACCGGACAACACCGACTGGCTCACCGAGTACCTGCGCAAGTCGAATCTGAGCGGCACGTTCTTCATGTTGGGCAAGGATGTTCAGGCGCGGCTGGCCGACCGTTCCGTCAGCAGCCTGCAAGCGGCGTTTTCGCAGCAGTGCGTCGGCGTGCAGGGCTGGGAGTTCCGCTCTCACAGCCACTGGCAGGACTGGCAGGATTCGGTGCGGCGCAGTGCCGATCTGGTCCGCAACAAGCTGCCGGAAAACTACGTGCCGCTGTTCCGTCCGCCGGAAGGGCAACGTCGCAGCGATGCCCGGGGTTTCTTCAACAGTCAGGGCCTGCAAGTGGCGCTGTGGGACATCGATGCCCAGGACGGCGCCGGCAAGCTCAAGGGCGCTCCGAGCGCGCAGCGGGTGCTGACCCTGATGCTGCTGTGGCGGCACGGGGTGATCAATTTCAACATGAAGCAGGATGCGGTGAAGACTGCGTTGCCGTGGCTGATCGCGCAAACCGCGCAAAGCGGCATCGGCTGGGAAGACTGTCAGGACGCGTTTCGCTGAAAAACGGCAAGAGCCCGGAAACATTGGGCTTGGGGTGAATTTTTTGCAGAATTCGATGCAGGCGGACTTCCGACTCTAACGGGGGCAGGGCGGTCCGCCAAGGGCTTTTCGTCACTTTGCAAAATAAACTTCAAAAAAGCGTCAAAGTGCTTTTTTCTGTCACGGGTTTTGGAGTATTACGAAGTCAGACCGCCGAAACCTGCAACACAGGTGGCGTCTTCCAAGACCCATTTTGTGTGCGGTTCACCTGCTATCCCGACAAAAGCTGTGCAGGTGGATTCGGCAGTCACTTCGAGGCGCAGCACCGCCGAGGTATTGCGTCGAATGGCTCCCACAAAGGTGACCGAGTATGGATGATCACGGACGTAGCCCTTCCTCCAACCAGCCAATCCTTTATGTACTCGATACCAACGTACTGATTCACGATCCAAACGCCCTGCTGAATTTCGAAGAACACCACGTCGCGATCCCGATGACCGTGCTTGAAGAGCTGGACAAGCTCAAGAGCGGGCATCACAGCGTGGCCGCCGAATGCCGTCAGGCTATCCGGCTGATCGACAAGACCCTGGGCGATGCTTCACCCGATGATGTCGAACAGGGCGTGCCGATCCAGCGCGGCAAGGGCGGCCCGAAGGGCTTGCTGTCGATTCTGATGAGCAAGCAGGCCGAATCGAACCTGATTCTGCCCGAGCATCTGAACGACAACAAAATCATCAACCAGCTGATCGACCTGCATACCCGCGACCCGAAAAAACCGGTGGTGCTCGTTACCAAAGACATCAACATGCGCCTCAAGGCGCGCGCCTGCGGGATCGACGCCGAGGACTACAGCACCGACCAGTTGGTTGATGACGTGTCCCTGCTGCCCAACGGCTATCACAACATGACCGGCTCCTTCTGGGACCGCGTGAGCAAGGTCGAAACCCGTCAGGACCACGGCCGCACCTGGCATCAGGTACAGCTGATCGACAACCTGCCTGCCGTGCACATCAACGAGTTCATCATCGATGAGCAGGGCTTCGTCGGCTGGATCAAGGAGATCGAAGAAGACAAGCTGCTGATCCTCGACCTGCACCAGGAACCGCTGTTGCATCAGGAAGCCTGGGGCCTCAAGCCACGGGACATCTACCAGAGCCTGGCGCTGTACGCGCTGCTGGATCCGGATATTCACCTGGTCAACCTGTCCGGCGCCGCCGGCTCGGGTAAAACCATTCTGGCGCTGGCCGCGGCGATCGAGCAGACCATGGTCAGCAAGCGCTATCGCCGCATCATCGCCACCCGCAGCGTGCAGGGCCTGGACCAGGAAATCGGCTTCCTGCCCGGCACCGAGGCGGAAAAAATGGAGCCGTGGCTGGGCGCCATCACCGACAACCTCGAAGCCTTGCACATGGATGACGAAAACACCCATGGCAGCGTCGACTACATCCTCAGCAAAGTGCCGTTGCAGTTCAAATCGCTCAACTACATTCGCGGTCGCAGCTTCCAGCAGAGCCTGATCCTGATCGACGAATGCCAGAACCTCACGCCGCACCAGATGAAAACCATCATCACCCGGGCCGGCGCCGGTTCCAAAGTGGTGTGCCTGGGCAACCTGGCACAGATCGACACCCCTTACCTGTCCGCGACCAGTTCCGGGCTGACTTACCTGACCGAACGCTTCAAGGATTTCCCCAACGGTGTGCACATTACCCTGCAAGGGGTGCCTCGCTCGATTCTGGCCGAATACGCCGAATCGCATCTGTAACCGTCAAACCGAACCGGGCGACTGCAAAGTCGCCCGGTTTTTTATGTGCGCAATTCTGACCCCCAGGTTTACAATCGGTGCTCCTGATCAGGAGTAATCCCGTGCTGACTCATCTCGATTCCCAAGGTCGCGCCAACATGGTCGACGTCACCGAAAAAGCCGTGACGTTCCGTGAAGCGACGGCCCAAGCGCTGGTGCGCATGCTGCCCGACACCCTGCAGATGATCGTCAGCGGTGGCCATCCCAAGGGCGACGTGTTCGCCGTGGCGCGCATTGCCGGCATTCAGGCGGCGAAGAAAACCAGTGACCTGATTCCCCTGTGCCATCCGTTGATGCTGACCGGCGTCAAGGTCGAACTCAGTGCCGAAGGCGATGACACGGTACGCATCGTGGCCCGTTGCAAACTGTCCGGGCAGACCGGCGTCGAGATGGAAGCACTGACCGCCGCCAGCGTCGCCGCCCTGACCATCTACGACATGTGCAAGGCCGTGGACCGTGGCATGACCATCGAAAGCGTACGTCTGCTGGAAAAGGTTGGCGGCAAGAGCGGGCATTTCCAGGCGGAGCAGCCATGAACCTGACCGTGAAGTTTTTTGCCCGTTACCGTGAGGCGCTGGGCGTGGATTCGGTGAAGGTCGAAGGTGATTTCGCCACCGTCGATGACGTTCGTGCGTTGCTGGCGCAGCGTGAGGGCGCCGAGGTGCTGAGCGAACAGAACCTGATGTGCGCGCGCAACGAAGACCTCTGCCAGCTCGACGAACCGGTGGTCGATGGCGACGAAGTAGCGTTTTTCCCTACCGTGACCGGAGGCTGAGACATGGGCATTCGGGTGCAGTCCGAGCCGTTCGATCCCGGCGCTGAAGTCAACGCGATGCACGCGGCCAATGTCGGGGTCGGCGCGGTGGTGAGCTTTGTCGGCTACGTGCGCGACTTCAACGACGGCCTGGATGTCGCCGGGATGTTCCTCGAACACTATCCGGGCATGACCGAAAAGGCCCTCGGCAAGATCGCCGTTGAAGCCGAGCAGCGCTGGCCGCTGTTGAAGCTGGAAGTGCTGCACCGCATCGGCGCGCTGGAACCGGGTGAGCCGATCGTGTTCGTCGCCGCCGCCAGCGCCCACCGCCAGGCGGCGTTCGACGCCTGCGCCTTCGTCATGGATTACCTGAAAACCCGCGCACCGTTCTGGAAGAAAGAAAACACCAGCGACGGCCCGCGCTGGGTCGAAGGTCGCGACAGCGATCATGCGGCGGCGGATCGCTGGAAGCATTAACCCTTCTGTCGTCTTGGCGTCAGTCTTCGCGAGCAAGCTCGCTCCCAAAGGTTTTCGATGATCCTTGTGGGAGCGAGCTTGCTCGCGAAGAGGCCATCCGAATCACCAACTCCCTCAAGTTCACCTCCCCGACCATCGGCCAGAAATGATCGGTCTCGCCCAATTGACGGTTTGTACGTAAAAGTCCAGTATGGATTTACAAGTACAAAAAAGTCTTTCCCCGTTTCCAGCTTTTTCTTCTGTCTTGCCAAACCAACAACAACCCGCGAGAGAACGAACATGAAGAAATTCCCCCTCATTACCGGTCTGGCGCTGAGCCTGTTGGCGTGCAGCAGCGCGTTCGCCGCCGAGAAAACCCTGCGCATCGGTATCGAAGCGGCGTATCCGCCCTTCGCCTCGAAGACCGACAAGGGTGAAATCGTCGGTTTCGACTACGACATCGGCAATGCCCTGTGCGCGCAGATGCAGGTCAAGTGCGTGTGGGTCGAGGGCGAGTTCGACGGTCTCATTCCTTCCCTGAAAGTGAAGAAAATCGACATGGCGCTGTCGTCCATGACCATCAATGAAGACCGCAAGAAGTCGGTGGACTTCACCCACAAGTACTATTTCACCTCGTCGCGGCTGGTGATGAAGGAAGGCGCGAGCGTCGATGACCAGTACGCCAGCCTCAAGGGCAAGACCGTCGGCGTGCAGCGTGCGACTACCACCGACCGTTACGCCACCGAGGTGTTCGAGCCCAAGGGCATCAACGTCAAGCGCTACGGCAACAACGAAGAAATCTACATGGACCTGGCGGCCGGGCGTCTCGATGCGATTTTCGCCGACACCATCCCGCTGACCGACTTCCTGTCGATGCCGCGCGGCAAGGGTTACGCCTTCGTCGGGCCTGAGCTGAAGGATCCGAAATACGTGGGCGAGGGCGCGGGGATTGCGGTGCGCAAGGGCAACACCGAACTGGTCAGCCAGTTGAACACTGCCATCGACGGCATTCGCGCCAGTGGCGAATATCAGAAAATTTCCGAGAAGTACTTCAAGTCGGACATCTACGGCGACTGAGTCTGAAGACCGTGCAGCCTTCGCAGGCTGCACGGTTTCAGCCCTTCAATTCCTTCAAGTGCTTGTACACCGTCGCCCGCCCCATGTTCAGTACATTGGCTACATAGTTCGAGGCGCTCTTGCCCTTGAACGCTCCTTCGGCGTGCAGCGCCAGCACCAGTTCGCGTTTGTGATCGCGGGTCAGCAGGTTCAGGCTCAGTTGCCGCTCGCGTAGCCAGGCGTGCAGGAAAGTGTTGATGCGCTCCTGCCAGTCATCGCGAAACAGCGAGTCCGGTTGCGGGATCAGTTTGCTCGGCGAGAGGAACAGGTCCAGCGCAGCCTTGGCATTTTCGAACAGCGAAATATTCAGATTGATGCACAGTACCGCCAGCGGATGACCTTCGTTGTCGCGCAGCACGGTGCTCAGGCTGCGAATCTTCTGGCCGTCCCAGTTGAGCTTTTCGTACGGACCGATGTTCCGTTCGCTGACGTCGTCGCTGAGCATGTCTTCCAGCGACGATTCATCGCCGATCACCCGTTTCGACAGGTTGTTGGCGATGTAGTCGACCTTCTGCGTGCGCAGGTCGTGCAGCACCACTTCGGCGTGGGGAAAGAACAGCGTGGCAATGGCGTCGGCGATGGCGTGGTAGTTGTCCAGCGCGGCGTCATTCAGCTCGGGCGTGTGTTCGGGGGCGGTCATAACTGTGGAGCTCCAGGCAACGTCAACGCCCCCGTGATCCGGGGGCGTTGCGAGTGTGCCGCAATCCGTCGGGCGCGTCATCCGGGCGGACGGTCAGGCCAGGCGGGCAGGGGCGAGCATGGCGGCGGTCAGGCCGAATTGCTTGAGATGGTCGGGCAACGATTCGCCACGTACCAGTGCCGCGCTGGCCATGCCCATCGCCGGCGAAGTCTGGATGCCGTAGCCACCCTGGGCCGCGACCCAGAACAGCCCCGGCACCTGAGGATCGAAGCCGGACAGCAAATCGCCATCGGTGACGAAACTGCGCAGGCCGGCCCAGGTGCGGGTCGGGCGGCGGATGGTCAGGGTCGTCGCTTCCTCGATCTGGTAAATGCCCATGGCGATGTCCAGTTCTTCCGGCTGCACGTCGTGGGGTTCGACCGGGTCGGCGTTGGCCGGTGAGCCGAGGAACATACCGGCGTCGGGCTTCATGTAGAAGGATTCGTCGAGGCTGACCAGCATCGGCCAGTGATGAATGTCCACGCCTTCCGGGCCGGCGAAGATGAACGCCGCGCGGCGTTTCGGTTGCAGGCCCAGCGGCTTGGCGCCGGCGAGGGCACCGATCTTGTCGGCCCAGGCGCCTGCTGCGTTGATCACGATGGGCGCGCTGAAGGTCTGGCCGTTGGTCTGCACGTGCCAGATGCCGTCGGCGTCCCGGCTCAGTCCGAGCACTTCGCAATCGGTCTGCACCTGGCCGTTGTTGCGACGGATGCCGCGCAGATAACCCTGATGCAGGGCGTCGGTGTCGATGTCGCTGGCGGTCGGGTCGTAGATCGCGCCATGGACTTTTTCCCGGCGCAGGATCGGCAGCCGCGCGCAGGCTTCATCCGCGCTGAGCAACTGCATCTCCGGCACCGTGGCTTTGGCGCTGAGGTATTGATTGTTCAGCTCGGCGACGTCGCCGGTGAAGTCCACGGTCATTTCCCCGCGCGGGGTCAGCAGCGGGTGCTCGCAGAAGCCGCTGGGCGGATGGTCGAAGAATTCGCGGCTGGCCAGGGTCAGCGCCCGGACCTGCGCAGTGCCGTAAGCAGCGGTGAACAGCGCAGCCGAACGCCCGGTGGAGTGATAGGCCGGGTGCGACTCGCGCTCCAGCACCACGACCTTGCCGTGCTGCGACAGCCAGAAACCGGTGGACGCGCCGGCAATCCCGCCGCCGATGATGATGAAATCTGCATGACTCATGAAAATCTCCGGTGTCAGCGCTGCAATTGATAGACGGCGTTGGCCAGGGCGATGTCTTCCAGGCCCAGACCGATGGAGCGGAAAAACACGTGACGGTTGTAATCGGGACGCTGCACTTTTTCGCTGAGCAGATCCGCCAGGTCACCGAGGATCGCGTTGTTGTCCCAGCCATGTTGTTCGCGGGCGATCAGCATCTCGCCGGCCGAGCCCGGGGTGGTCAGACGATAGTCGCAGAACACCTGCATGTCGTTGAGGCTTTGCGGCGGCACTTCGTGGGCGCGCGGTGCGTTGGTGCTGATCGAGGTGATCAGCGCCGGTTTGCTCAAGGTTGCCGGGTCGATCACGGGGCCTGCGGACGAGGTGCAGAGCATGATCACGTCGGCTTCGGCGATGGCGGTTTCGCGGCTGTCGGCGATGTTCACCCGTGGATCGAGGGCTTGCAGTTGGCGGGCGGTGGCCGGGTCTTCGCTCAAGGTCGGCGAGTACACACTGATGCTCTGCCAGTTGCGCAACGCTTTGACGTAATGCAGGTGCGCCTGGGCGACCTTGCCACTACCAATGATTGCCAAGCGCGCGGCCTTTAACGGGGCGAGGGCATCGACCGCCACGGCGGTGGTCGCAGCTGTGCGGGCAGTCGTCAGTTCGCCGGCATCGCAGAGCAGCAGCGGTTGACCGGTCTGCATCGACATCAGCAGTGTCCACGCGGTCACCAGCGGGCCTTGTTCGCGAACGATGTAAGGCGAAGTCTTGACCCCGTACACGCCGTCTTCCGCCAGCACGCCCAGATAGTTGATGAAGTCCCCGGCACCCTGAGGGAATTCCACCAGTTGCTGCGCCGGTTGCACCGCATGCCCGGCCGCCAGATCGCGGAACAGCTTGCGCAGGATCTGCGGCACATCGATCCGGGCCAACAGCTCGCGGGCCTGGGTTTGGTCGATCACGTAAGGCGTACTGGACATGTCAGACTCCGGAGACAGTTTCTAAACTAATTTGTCCATTATGGACTTTTAGTTTTGTTGAACAATATCCGGGTGAAAAAAAAGCGCAGTCCGTTGCCGGCTGCGCTTCTCTTTATGGCGTCGCTTACTGTGGACGCTTGCGCTCAACCGCCCGCAACAGATGGGTCGGCGGCGTTTCACAGCTGATCTTGCGACCGAGTTTTTCTTCGATGGACGGCAACTGATAGGAGTCGTCTTCACCGGCAAAGCTGATCGACACACCGTCGGCGCCAGCACGACCGGTACGGCCGATACGGTGCACGTAGTCGTCCGGGACTTCCGGCAGGGTGAAGTTGATCACGTGGCTGATGCCGTCGATGTGGATGCCGCGACCGGCCACGTCGGTGGCGACCAGTACCCGGATCTTGCCTTCGCGGAAGCCTTCGAGCGTCTTGATCCGCTTGTGCTGCGGCACGTCGCCGGACAGCTGCGCGGCGTTGATGCCGTCACGCACCAGGCGTTCCTCGATGCGGCGCACTTCGTCCTTGCGGTTGGCGAACACGATCACCCGCTCCCAGCCGTTGTCGTTGACCAGGTTGAAGAGCAGTTTGTATTTGTCGGCACCGGCCACCGCGTAGATGTGCTGTTCGACGTTTTCGTTGGCCACGTTGGTGACCTCGATTTCGACGATCGCAGGATCGGTGGTCCACTGCTTGGCGAGGTTCATCACGTCATCGGTGAAGGTCGCGGAGAACAGCAGGGTCTGACGTTCGCTTTTCGGCGGGGTCTGGCGAATGATCTGACGAACCTGCGGGATGAAGCCCATGTCGAGCATGCGGTCGGCTTCGTCGAGCACCATCACTTCGACCATGTCCAGATGTACGTCACCGCGCTGGTTGAAGTCGAGCAGGCGGCCCGGGGTCGCGACGAGGATGTCGCAATGGCGCGCTTCGAGGTGCTTGAGCTGCTTGTCGAAATCCATGCCGCCGACGAACGTCATGACGTTGAGGCCGGTGTACTTGGTCAGGTCGGCGGCGTCCTTGGCGATCTGCACCACCAGCTCGCGGGTCGGCGCGATGATCAGCGCCCGTGGCTCGCCCATGTAGCGCTCTTTCGGCGGCGGGGTCTGCAACAGCTGGGTGATGATCGAGATCAGGAACGCGGCGGTCTTGCCGGTGCCGGTCTGGGCGCGGCCGATGGCGTCTTTGCCGGCGAGGGTGTAACCCAGCACCTGAGCCTGGATCGGCGTGCAATACGGGAAACCCAGGTCGTGGATGGCGTGCATCAGTTCCGGGGCGAGTTTGAAATCGTGGAAGCGGGTCTTGCCTTCCTGCGGCTCGACGACGAAGTCTTCGAGTTTCCAGGGAATCACCGGCGCCTTGGGCTTGGGTTCGCGACGTGGTCTGGCCGGTTTTGGTGCTTCGCTGCGGGCTGGCTCGGTGGCGGGCACGGCAGCTGGAGCGGGTTTCGGTTCGCGTTTGGGCGTCGTGGCGGGCGTCTGGCGGTCGGCCTGGCTGGCATCGCTGCGATGACCGGGGGCGTGCGACGGCGCAGTGGGGACTGGCGCGAGCTGCTCAGCCTCGCTTTTACCGAACATTTTCTTGAGTGCTTTGAGCACGGTCATCTCATCAATTGGTTAAGGAATGTACGCCGGCCAGTGTAATGCAAGAAACGGGCGCGGCGTAGTGGGATGATCAAAGGGCGACCCCTGTCGCAATTGTCAGCGCAGGCGTTCGCTCAACCATGTGCCGATGTCGCGAATTTCTTCGGGTAACACTTCGTGCTCCATTGGGTATTCCTGCCATGTCACGGTGACACCATGGGCCTTGAGATACTCATAAGCCGTGCGTCCCATCGAGTTCTGCACCACGTTGTCGAACTGGCCGTGCAGCGACAGCACCGGAATCCGCTGCTGGCTGGCGGACAACTCCAGTTCATCGCTGAACGTCGGCGCGTATGTCGATAATGCCAGCACCCCGCCCAACGGCCCCTGCCATTTCAGAAACGCGGTGTGATAGACCACAGCGCCACCCTGGGAGAACCCGGCGAGGAAAATTCGCGAGGCGTCTATTCCGCTGCTTCGCTGTTCTTCGATCAATTCGATGATGCGGTCGGCAGACGCTTCCAGCTCATCGCGGTCGATCGCCCGGGCCGGGCTCATCGCCTTGATGTCGTACCAGCTCGGCATGGCATAACCGCCATTTATCGTCACCGGACGGGTCGGCGCCTGGGGCAGGACGAAACGCGTGCTCAGCAGGCTTTCCTGAAGCGCTTCGGCCACCGGCAGAAAGTCGTAGCGGTCGGCGCCGAGGCCGTGCAGCCAGATCACGCAGGCGTCTGCGGGCTTAACAGGCTGAAGAATCAAGGGCTCGGTCATGGCTGCTCCAATTGTGTGCGGGCGCTCTCATTGAGTGCGTGATTTGCGTGCGCGCCCGGTTGATCCGTTAAGAAGATGTCGCAAGGCTGCAAGTTTTGCTATTGACCTGTCACTCAATCGCTTCAGCAGCCGGTGTGGTACGGGCTTTGCTATGAGGTAGTCGTGCAATCGATCTCGCGCCTGGCGGTAACACTATCAGTGAACGCCTGGCGACGGGATAGCAAAGAATCCGGTGATGGATGTTCGCCAATGGCCGCAACGGGCTTAGCGAACGTGAAAGGGCTACCGCCCGTTCGGCCGACTGGTGAGAAGTGAGTTGTCCATGATGTGGATTGTCTCCTACTAGACTCATAGCGAAGGTCCTGCGTCGGTTGACCCCAAAAAAAGCCAACACGGGTCAACAACGCCTCAAAAGGGTGCGACTGGACTCAAGCTCCGACACAACAAGAGCAAAACTGGAGGTTTGAATGAAGATGTTGAAATCCACTCTGGCGATCGTGACTGCTGCTGCAGTACTGGGTGTCAGCGGGTTCGCTCAGGCGGGTGCAACCCTGGATGCAGTGAAGAAGAAAGGATTCGTGCAGTGCGGCGTCAGTGATGGCTTGCCAGGCTTCTCGGTTCCGGATTCCACCGGCAAGATCGTGGGTATCGATGCTGACGTCTGCCGCGCTGTGGCGGCTGCCGTGTTCGGCGACGCGACCAAGGTCAAGTTCAGTCAGTTGAACGCCAAGGAGCGTTTCACCGCGCTGCAGTCGGGCGAGATCGACATCCTGTCGCGCAACACCACCATGACCAGCTCCCGTGACGCGGGCATGGGGCTGAAATTCCCGGGCTTCATTACCTACTACGACGGTATCGGCTTCCTGGTAAACAACAAGCTGGGCGTGAAGAGTGCCAAAGAGCTGGACGGTGCAACCATCTGCATCCAGGCCGGTACCACCACCGAGCTGAACGTTTCCGACTACTTCCGCGGCAACGGTCTGAAATACACCCCGATCACTTTCGACACCTCCGATGAAAGCGCCAAGTCGCTGGAATCCGGTCGTTGCGACGTGCTGACCTCCGACAAGTCCCAGCTGTTCGCCCAGCGCAGCAAGCTGGCTTCGCCGAAGGACTACGTGGTTCTGCCGGAAACCATTTCCAAGGAACCACTGGGCCCGGTCGTGCGTAACGGCGACGACGAGTGGCTGGCCATCGTGCGTTGGGTTGGCTACGCGCTGCTGAACACCGAAGAAGCGGGCATCTCTTCGAAGAACGTCGAAGCGGAAGCCAAAGCGACCAAGAACCCGGATGTCGCTCGTATGCTCGGCGCAGACGGCGAATACGGCAAAGACCTGAAACTGCCGAAGGACTGGGTCGTACAGATCGTCAAGCAAGTCGGCAACTACGGCGAAATCTTCGAGAAAAACCTCGGCAAGAGCACTCCGCTGGAAATCGACCGCGGCCTGAACGCGCTGTGGAACAACGGCGGCATTCAATACGCACCACCAGTGCGCTGATGGTTCTGTCACCCGGCAGGCCAACTGCCGGGTGACGTTCTGTTCCATTATTTCCGGGGCACTTCATGCAAAATTCAATCGGCGCACCAAAGCAGAGGCTCAGCCTCAGCGATCCACGAGTGCGTGCGTGGGTATTTCAGATCATCACCATCGTGGCGGTGGTCTCCCTGGGCTGGTATCTGTTCGATAACACCCAGACCAACCTGCAACACCGGGGTATCACTTCGGGGTTCGACTTTCTGGAGCGCAGTGCCGGGTTCGGCATCGCTCAACACCTGATCTCCTACACCGAAGCGGACAGTTATGCCCGGGTGTTTGTCATCGGCCTGCTCAACACGCTGCTGGTGACGTTCATCGGTGTGATCCTGGCCACGATCCTCGGCTTCATCGTCGGCGTCGCGCGCCTGTCGAAGAACTGGATCATTTCCAAACTGGCAACGGTGTACGTGGAGGTTTTCCGTAACATCCCGCCACTGCTGCAGATCCTGTTCTGGTACTTCGCGGTGTTCCTGACCATGCCGGGGCCGCGCAACAGCCACAACTTCGGCGATACCTTCTTCGTCAGCAGCCGTGGCCTGAACATGCCGGCCGCGCAAATGGCCGACGGCTTCTGGGCGTTCGTGGTCAGCATCGTGGTGGCCATCGTCGCCATCGTGCTGATGAGCCGCTGGGCCAACAAGCGCTTTGAAGCCACCGGCGAGCCGTTCCACAAGTTCTGGGCCGGCCTGGCGCTGTTCCTGGTGATCCCGGCGCTGTGCGCGCTGATCTTCGGTGCCCCCGTGCACTGGGAAATGCCGAAGCTGCAAGGCTTCAACTTCGTCGGTGGCTGGGTGCTGATTCCGGAATTGCTGGCCTTGACCCTGGCGTTGACGGTGTACACCGCAGCGTTCATCGCCGAGATCGTGCGTTCGGGCATCAAGTCGGTCAGCCATGGCCAGACCGAGGCGGCGCATTCGCTCGGCCTGCGCAACGGCCCGACCCTGCGCAAGGTGATCATTCCGCAAGCGCTGCGGGTCATCATCCCGCCGCTGACCAGCCAATACCTGAACCTGGCGAAGAACTCCTCGCTGGCGGCCGGTATCGGTTATCCGGAAATGGTTTCGCTGTTCGCCGGCACCGTGCTGAACCAGACCGGTCAGGCGATCGAAGTCATTGCCATCACCATGAGCGTGTACCTGGCGATCAGTATCAGCATTTCCCTGCTGATGAACTGGTACAACAAGCGCATCGCGCTGATCGAGCGGTAAGGAATAGCGCATGAGTACTCATACTTTCAAACCCGACATGCCACCGCCGGCCAAGGTCTTCGGCCCGATGGCGTGGATCCGCGCGAACATGTTCTCCAGCTGGCTCAACACCCTGCTGACCCTGTTCGCGTTCTACCTGATCTACCTGGTGATTCCGCCGATCCTCAGCTGGGCGATCCTCGATGCCAACTGGGTCGGCACCACCCGCGCCGACTGCACCAAGGACGGCGCCTGCTGGGTCTTCATCCAGCAGCGTTTCGGCCAGTTCATGTACGGCTACTACCCGCCTGAACTGCGCTGGCGCGTGGACCTGACCGTGTGGCTGGCGGTCATCGGCGTGGCACCGCTGTTCATCAAGCGCGTGGCGCACAAGGCGGTATACGGCCTGAGCTTCCTGGTGGTCTACCCGATCGTTGCCTGGTGCCTGCTGCATGGCGGCGTCTTCGGCCTCGACACCGTGGCGACCAGCCAGTGGGGCGGTCTGATGCTGACCCTGGTGATCGCGACTGTCGGCATCGCCGGTGCGTTGCCGCTGGGGATTGTCCTGGCGCTGGGCCGGCGCTCGAACATGCCGGCGATCCGAGTGGTCTGCGTGACCTTCATCGAGTTCTGGCGCGGCGTGCCGTTGATCACGGTGCTGTTCATGTCCTCGGTGATGCTGCCGCTGTTCCTGCCCGAAGGTATGAACTTCGACAAGCTGCTGCGGGCGCTGATCGGCGTGATCCTGTTCCAGTCGGCGTACGTCGCCGAGGTGGTGCGCGGCGGTCTGCAAGCGATCCCCAAAGGTCAGTACGAAGCCGCGGCCGCGATGGGCCTCGGTTACTGGCGCGCCATGGGCCTGGTGATTTTGCCGCAAGCCCTGAAGCTGGTGATTCCCGGCATCGTCAACACCTTCATCGCGCTGTTCAAGGACACCAGCCTGGTGATCATCATCGGCCTCTTTGACCTGCTCAACAGCGTCAAGCAAGCCGCTGCCGATCCGAAATGGCTGGGCATGGCCACCGAAGGCTACGTGTTCGCCGCCCTGGTGTTCTGGATTTTCTGTTTTGGCATGTCGCGCTATTCCATGCACCTGGAACGCAAGCTCGACACTGGCCACAAGCGTTAGGAGTTTTTTCGATGAGCGAAGCAATCAAAAAGCCAGTGGGCCCTGAAGGCATCATTCAGATGCAGGGCGTGAACAAGTGGTACGGCCAGTTCCACGTGCTGAAAGACATCAACCTCAACGTGCGTCAGGGCGAGCGTATCGTGCTGTGCGGCCCGTCGGGTTCCGGCAAGTCCACCACCATCCGCTGCCTCAACCGTCTGGAAGAGCACCAGCAGGGCCGCATCGTGGTCGATGGCGTGGAACTGACCAACGACCTCAAGCAGATCGAAGCGATCCGCCGTGAAGTCGGCATGGTGTTCCAGCACTTCAACCTGTTTCCGCACCTGACCATCCTGCAGAACTGCACCCTGGCGCCGATGTGGGTGCGCAAGATGCCCAAGCGCAAGGCCGAGGAAATCGCCATGCATTACCTGGAACGCGTACGCATTCCGGAGCAGGCGCACAAGTACCCGGGGCAATTGTCCGGCGGTCAGCAGCAGCGTGTGGCGATCGCCCGCGCGCTGTGCATGAAACCGAAAATCATGCTGTTCGACGAACCGACCTCGGCACTCGACCCGGAGATGGTGAAAGAGGTACTCGACACCATGATCGGCCTGGCCGAAGACGGCATGACCATGCTCTGCGTGACCCACGAAATGGGCTTCGCCCGCACCGTGGCCAACCGCGTGATCTTCATGGACAAGGGCGAAATCGTTGAACAGGCGGCGCCGAACGACTTCTTCGACAATCCGCAGAATGATCGGACGAAGCTGTTCCTGAGTCAGATCCTGCATTGATCCTGATCGGGCGTTGAAATAAACCCGGACTGAGTTCCGGGTTTATTTTTGCCCGGATTTTGTCGGTTGCCCCGGCTGAACAATCTGACTAACCTGTCAGCAAATTCATCCCATGATTGGATGACAGGGCGAATTCCATGTCAGAAAACTCATTATTGATAAAACGATCCCTGGTCGATCAGGCCCTGGATCAATTGCGCCAGCGCATCACCGACGGCACGTGGCAGGTCGGTCAGCGTTTGCCGACCGAGCCCGAGCTGTGCGCCGAACTCGGCATCAGCCGCAACACCGTGCGCGAGGCGATGCGGGTGTTGGCGTTTTCCGGTTTGATCGAAATCCGTCAAGGCGACGGCAGTTACCTGCGGGCGGTGGTCGATCCGATGGACACGCTCAAGGCGCTGTCCAAATGCTCGCTGGACCAGGCCCGGGAAACCCGGCACATCCTTGAAGTCGAGGCCATCGGCCTGGCGGCCTTGCGCCGGACCGATGAAGACCTCGTCGCGTTGCGCGAGGCGCTGGGTGTCGCCGGCAGCCACTACCACGGCGACCTCGACAGTTATATCCGCTGCGATCTGGTCTTCCACCGCCGTCTGGTGGATGCCGCGCACAACCCGACCCTCAGCGAGCTGTATCGCTATTTTTCCAGCATCGTTGGCGCGCAATTGCGCCAGACCCTGAACATCGTCCCCCGTCGACAGGAAGTCTTCGATTTGCACGTCGCCTTGCTTGAGGCCGTCGAGCAGCGCGATCCGGAGCGGGCCAAAGCCCTGTCGAGGCAGTTGATCAATGAACCTTGAAACCGAGAAAACCATGTCCCGCCCAGAAGTTTCCCCAGCACCCGTTCGCAAGGCCGAGCTCGAAGAGTTGTTGATCGACGCCGAAGCCGATGACGAGCAGGTGCAGCAAAGCCATCCGCTGGTACGGCGTCCGTGGCTGTTGCTGCTGGGGCTGATTCTGGTGGCGTTGAACCTTCGTCCGGCGCTGTCGAGCATGGCGCCGTTGCTCAGTGAGGTGTCGAAAAGCCTTGGCTTGTCAGCTGCTCAGGCAGGATTGCTGACGACGTTGCCGGTGCTTTGCCTCGGTCTGTTCGCTCCGCTGGCCCCGATACTTGCGCGGCGTTTCGGTGCCGAGCGGGTGGTCTTGGGAATTCTTCTGACACTGGCCGGCGGCATCATCCTGCGCAGCAATTTCGGTGAAATCGGTCTGTTCGCCGGCAGCGTGCTGGGCGGCGCGAGCATCGGCATCATCGGCGTGTTGCTGCCGGGCATCGTCAAGCGTGACTTCGCCAAGCATGCCGGCACCATGACCGGTGTCTACACCATGGCTCTGTGTCTGGGCGCGGCGATGGCGGCGGGCTCCAGCGTGCCGCTGAGCGAGCACTTCGACCACAGCTGGGCCATGGGCCTGGGTTTCTGGGTGATTCCGGCGCTGGTGGCGGCAGTGTTCTGGCTGCCGCAAATCGGCCAGAAGCACGGCGCGCACAATGTCGCTTATCGAGTGCGTGGTCTGTTGCGTGATCCGCTGGCCTGGCAGGTCACCTTGTACATGGGCCTGCAATCGTCGCTGGCCTACATCGTGTTCGGCTGGTTGCCGTCGATCCTTATCGGTCGCGGGCTGACGCCGACCCAGGCCGGCCTGGTGCTGTCCGGTTCGGTGATCATCCAGCTCGCCAGCTCCCTGGCGGCCCCGTGGCTGGCCACGCGCGGCAAGGATCAGCGGCTGGCGATCGTGGTGGTGATGGCGCTGACCCTCGGCGGCCTGTTCGGTTGCCTCTACGCGCCGATCGAAGGGTTGTGGGGCTGGGCGATCCTGCTGGGCCTGGGGCAGGGCGGTACGTTCAGCCTGGCGCTGACCCTGATCGTGCTTCGCTCACGGGATTCCCATGTCGCGGCGAACCTGTCGAGCATGTCCCAGGGCTTCGGCTACACCCTCGCATCCATGGGGCCGTTCGCGGTCGGCGTGGTGCATGACTGGACCGGCGGCTGGAACGCCGTGGGCTGGATCTTCGGCATTATCGGTGCCGGGGCAATCCTCGCCGGCCTCGGTGCCGGTCGCGCGCTGTACGTGCAGGTCGTAAGCGAAAAGGTCTGACCCGCACACACTGTCGGTATTCGGAATGCGAATGCCGATAGTGTTTCGGGCGTTTGCGGATTATCGTGCTGGCAATCTGTACCTTTCCTGGAGATTGCCCATGAGTGAAGAAGCCCACAGCGCCCTGATCACCCGTTTCTACCAGGCTTTCCAGCGCCTCGACGCCGAGGCCATGGCCGCCTGCTACACCGACGACGTAGTGTTCAGCGATCCGGCCTTCGGCGAGTTGCGCGGCCGCGATGCCGGCGACATGTGGCGCATGCTCACTACCCGCGCCAAGGACTTCTCCCTGACCTTCGACAATGTCCGCGCCGACGAGCGCAGCGGCGGCGCCCACTGGGTAGCGACGTACCTGTTCAGCCAGACCGGCAACATCGTCATCAACGACATCCAGGCACGTTTCGTCTTCCGTGACGGCAAGATCTGCGAACACCACGACTACTTCGACCTGTGGCGCTGGTCGCGCCAGGCGCTGGGCTTCAAGGGCCTGCTCCTTGGCTGGACGCCGCTGGTGCGCAACGCCGTCCGCGCCCAGGCGCTGAAAGGGCTGAAGGCATTTCAGGCGAGTCGCTGATAAGATCGCGGCCTGTTTTCCTTACGCCTGAATTGTCCCGTGACCAGCCTTAGCGAAAATCCTCTCGATGCCGACGTTCCAGTGAGCAAGTCCTGGTTCGTCTACCTCGTACGCGCCGCCAACGGTTCGCTGTACTGCGGGATCAGCGATGATCCCGTGCGCCGTTTCGCCAAGCACCAGAGCGGCAAGGGCGCACGGTTCTTTCTCTCAAGCCCGGCGATGGCGCTGGTCTACACCGAGCGTTGTCGCGACAAGGGTGATGCGTTGCGTCAGGAGCGATTGATCAAGAAGCTCAGGAAGAGTGCGAAGGAATGTCTGGTGGCGTCTTATCAACCTGACTGATCAGTTCCCATCAGCCGGATCCGTAGGCTGCGAACGAATTGCGCGCTAAGCTGCTGGCTCACTTTCTGTGCGGCGGAGCCGAGCATGTCCGAGTTGATTCTGCATCATTACCCGACCTCTCCATTCGCCGAAAAGGCCCGGCTGCTGTTGGGTTTCAAGGGCCTGTCCTGGCGCTCGGTGCACATCTCGCCGGTGATGCCGAAACCGGACCTGACCGCCCTGACAGGTGGCTACCGCAAGACTCCGGTGCTGCAGATCGGCGCCGACATCTATTGCGACACCGCGCTGATCGCCCGCCGCCTCGAGCAGGAGAAGGCTCAGCCTTCGTTCTTCCCGGAAGGTCAGGAAATGATTGCCGCCAGTTTTGCCGCCTGGGCCGATTCGGTGGTGTTCCAGCACGCGGTGAGCCTGGTGTTCCAGCCGGAATCGGTGGCAGTGCGTTTCGGCAAATTGCCGCCGGAAGCGATCAAGGCGTTCCTTGCCGATCGGGCCGGACTGTTCAGTGGTGGCAGCGCAACCAAGCTTTCAGTGGAGCAGGCCAAGCACAATTGGCCGACACTCATGGCGCGTCTGGAGCAACAGTTGCAGCGCGAAGACGGTGACTTCCTGTTCGGCGAGCCGTCGATTGCCGACTTCGCCATGGCCCATCCGCTGTGGTTCCTCAAGGCCACGCACGTGACGGCACCGTTGGTGGATGCTTACCCGGCAGTGTCGGCGTGGCTGGGGCGTGTGCTCGGCTTCGGCCATGGCGCGGCCAGCGAGATGAGCTCGGAGGAGGCACTGGAGATCGCGCGCAGCTCGACGCCGGCGGCGTTGCCGGACGAAGAGTTCACTGATCCGAACGGGTTCTTGGCAGGTCAGCAGGTGCTGGTCGCAGCGACAGACTACGGTGTAGATCCGGTGGCCGGTGAGCTGGTGTTTGCCGGTCGCGAGGAGCTAATCCTGCGCCGTGAAGACGAGCGAGGCGGGTTGGTGCATGTGCACTTCCCGCGTTTCGGTTTCCGGATCGAGAAACGCTGAAATAACTGAGGGAGCCGATTGGCTCCCTCGTTCATTTCAGTGCAGCGAGAATCTCGTCCGGATCAAACCCGCGAATCAACGTGCCATTGACGTCGATCAGCGGAATCCCGCGCCCGCCCAGCGCTTCGTACACCTTGCGTGCCTCGGCATCCTTCTCGATATCGAATTCCTTGAACGGAATGCCTTTCTGATCGAGAAAGCGCTTGGTCTGCTTGCAGTAGCCGCACCAGTCCGTGGCGTACAGCACGACATGGGCGTTGGCGCGGACTTGCTCGGACGCCATCTGCGACGGGTTGAAGACCCGCTCGATCTTGCCCCAGTTCTGATAGACCACGACCACCAGCAGAACCAGCAGAATCTTTTTCAGCACATTGCCGAGCATCAGTTGCGGCGCTTCAACTGATCGGTGAGCGAGGTCGGCAGGCCTTTGATGACCAGAGTGCCGGCTTCTTCGTCGTATTCGATCTTCGAGCCCAGCAGGTGCGCTTCGAAGCTGATCGACAGGCCCTCAGCACGACCGGTGAAGCGGCGGAACTGGTTGAGCGTGCGTTTATCCGCCGGAATCTCCGGCGACAGGCCGTAATCCTTGTTGCGGATGTGATCGTAGAAGGCTTTCGGGCGCTCTTCGTCGATCAGCTCCGAGAGTTCTTCCAGGCCCATCGGTTCGCCAAGCTTGGCCTGGCTGCTGGCGTAGTCGACCAGGGTCTTGGTCTTCTCGCGGGCGGAATCTTCCGGCAGGTCTTCGCTCTCGACGAAGTCGCTGAAGGCCTTGAGCAGGGTGCGGGTTTCGCCCGGGCCATCGACGCCTTCCTGGCAGCCGATGAAGTCGCGGAAGTACTCCGAAACCTTCTTGCCGTTCTTGCCCTTGATGAACGAGATGTACTGCTTGGACTGCTTGTTGTTCTGCCACTCTGAAACGTTGATCCGCGCCGCCAGGTGCAGTTGACCGAGGTCGAGGTGGCGCGAAGGGGTCACGTCCAGTTGATCGGTCACCGCCACGCCTTCGCTGTGGTGCAGCAGGGCGATGGCCAGGTAATCGGTCATGCCTTGCTGATAGTGGGCGAACAACACATGGCCGCCGACCGACAGGTTCGACTCTTCCATCAGCTTTTGCAGGTGTTCGACCGCGACTTTGCTGAACGCGGTGAAGTCCTTGCCGCCTTCCATGTACTCCTTCAGCCAGCCGCTGAACGGGAACGCACCGGACTCCGGATGGAACAGGCCCCAGGCTTTGCCCTGTTTGGCGTTATAGCTCTCGTTGAGATCGGCGAGCATGTTCTCGATGGCTGCGGACTCAGCCAGTTCGGAGTCACGGGCGTGCAGGACTGCGGGTGTGCCGTCGGGTTTTTTGTCGATCAAATGGACGATGCAATGACGGATCGGCATAGGCTTCTCGGCTGGTGGAAGGGAGGAGGGCGGGCTCCCCCGAAAAAGCGCTCAGTGTACCGCAACCACTGGATTTGGCGCGGGGTGAAGGGCAAATCCGGGTCACCCGACGGCCCTTATGCATTTATTTACCGATTTAGCGCAATAAACCTGACCATTTGGCTAGCTAGAGGCGGATATTTCCTTGTCTCTGTGCTAGTTTTGCCCGGTCTTGTGCGAAGTCACCGCGACAAGCATGCATTCAGCTTTTGTCAGGTCGAACCAAACCTTGATTTCGGCATCTATAACCCCGACTCGTCGTGGTTATCGCCGAGGGTGCCAGATCCAGAAGATCGGGCTCGATGGCTGACACTGCACTCTGCAATCCATATGAATTTGATAGGGAAGGAACACTACATGGCTCTTACTAAAGACCAACTGATCGCCGACATCGCTGAAGCTATCGACGCGCCGAAAACCACCGCGCGTAACGCTCTGGACCAACTGGGCCAAATCGTTGCCGATCAGCTGGAAAACGGCGGCGAAATCACCTTGCCAGGTATCGGCAAGCTGAAAGTGACCGAGCGTCCTGCCCGCACTGGCCGTAACCCATCGACTGGCGCTGCCATCGAAATCCCTGCCAAGAAAGTGATCAAGCTGGTTGTGGCCAAAGGCCTGACCGACGCTGTGAACAAGTAAGACGCAGCGATAAAAAAACCGTGCACCGGAGCGATCCGGGCACGGTTTTTTTGTGCCTGCCGATTGTGTTTCAGCAGTGGCGGCGGCTGCTTTGCGCTCAAGCGCCGCCCCGGTTGAAACGTCTTACTTGCGAACCCAGCGTTCGCGCCGCCAGATCTGCTGTTCGGACTTGGTCTGGAAGGTCCAGGCGACGAAGCGACTCTGTTTCTGCCCCTGGGACATTTCCACCACCTGGCTTTCCAGCGCGCCGGCCTTTTTCAGTGCGGTTTCGATGGCAGGCAGGTTCGAAGCTTTCGAGACCAGGGTGCTGAACCACAACACCTTGTGCGCAAAATTCGCACTTTCGGCGATCAGTTGCGTCACGAAACGCGCTTCGCCGCCCTCACACCACAGCTCGGCCGACTGACCGCCGAAGTTCAGCACCGGCAGTTTGCGTTTCGGATCGGCCTTGCCCAGGGCTCGCCATTTACGCTCGCTGCCCTTGGTGGCTTCTTCCATCGACGCGTGGAACGGCGGGTTGCACATGGTCAGGTCAAAGCGCTCGCCGGGCTCCAGCAGGCCGATCAGGATGTGCTTGCGGTTTTCCTGCTGGCGCAGCTGGATGACCTTGTTCAAGTCGTTGGACTGGACGATGGCCCTGGCAGCAGCCACTGCGGTCGGATCGATCTCCGAGCCCAGGAAGTGCCAGCGATATTCGCTGTTACCGATCAGCGGGTACACGCAGTTGGCGCCCATGCCGATATCCAGCACGTTGACGATGGCGCCGCGCGGAACCACGCCGTCGTTGTTGCTGGCCAGCAGGTCAGCCAGGAAGTGGATGTAGTCGGCGCGGCCCGGCACCGGCGGGCACAGATAATCGGCCGGGATGTCCCAATGCTGGATGCCGTAGAACGATTTGAGCAACGCCCGGTTGAACACACGCACTGCATCGGGACTGGCGAAGTCGATGCTTTCCTTGCCGTACGGGTTGGTGATCACGAACTTCGCCAGTTCCGGCGTGGTCTTGATCAGCGCCGGGAAGTCGTAACGACCCTGATGGCGATTGCGCGGGTGCAGGCTGGCCTCTTTACGCGGCGCCACGGGCTTGGCCGGGGTGGCGGAGTCAGGCTTCTTGCGCGCAGGTTTCGGTGTGCGTGGGGCGTTCATGGGCGTGGTCGATTCGGGTAGGGCTGAAAGTGGCGGCCATTGTCCCACAGGGAGCCGTGTTGTTGGCCGGAAAAGTGCCGGGCACAAAAAAGGGAGGCCGTTGCGGGCCTCCCTTTTTCAGTGCGATTTGCCGTTACAGGCTGGCAATCCGCGCGTGCTGCTCGGCCAGCTTGGCCAAAGCCTGTTCGGCTTCGGCCAGTTTGGCGCGTTCCTTCTCGATGACTTCGGCCGGGGCCTTGTCAACGAAACCGGCATTGGACAGCTTGCCGCCAACGCGCTGGACTTCGCCCTGCAGTCGCAGGATTTCCTTGTCCAGACGCGCCAGCTCGGCGTTCTTGTCGATCAGGCCGGCCATTGGCACCAGCACTTCCATCTCGCCAACCAGTGCGGTGGCGGACAGCGGTGCTTCTTCGCCGGCCGCCAGCACGGTGATCGATTCCAGACGCGCCAGCTTCTTCAGCAGCGCTTCGTTCTCGGTCAGGCGGCGCTGGTCTTCAGCGGTGACGTTCTTCAGGTAGATCGGCAGCGGTTTGCCCGGGCCGATGTTCATTTCGCCACGGATGTTGCGCGTGCCGAGCATCAGACCCTTGAGCCATTCGATGTCGTCTTCGGCCGCCGGATCGATGCGCTCTTCGTTGGCCACCGGCCAAGGTTGCAGCATGATCGTCTTGCCCTGAATGCCGGCCAGCGGCGCGATGCGCTGCCAGATTTCTTCAGTGATGAACGGCATGAACGGATGCGCCAGGCGCAGCGCCACTTCCAGTACCCGAACCAGTGTGCGGCGTGTGCCTCGCTGACGCTCGACCGGCGCGTTTTCGTCCCACAGCACTGGCTTGGACAATTCCAGGTACCAGTCGCAGTACTGGTTCCAGATGAACTCGTACAGCGCTTGCGCCGCCAGGTCGAAACGGAACTGATCCAATTGACGGGTCACTTCGGCTTCGGTGCGTTGCAGCTGCGAGATGATCCAGCGATCCGCCAGAGACAGCTCGTAGGCTTCGCCGTTCTGGCCGCAGTCTTCGCCCTTGTCCAGAACATAACGCGCGGCGTTCCAGATCTTGTTGCAGAAGTTGCGATAGCCTTCGACGCGGCCCATGTCGAACTTGATGTCGCGACCGGTGGACGCCAGCGAGCAGAAGGTGAAGCGCAGGGCGTCGGTGCCGTAGCTGGCGATGCCATCGGCGAACTCGTCGCGGGTCTGCTTCTCGATCTTCTTCGCCAGTTTCGGCTGCATCAGACCGGAAGTGCGTTTCTGCACCAGGGTTTCGAGCTCGATGCCGTCGATGATGTCCAGCGGGTCCAGGACGTTGCCCTTGGACTTGGACATCTTCTGGCCTTGGCCATCACGCACCAGACCATGCACATAAACGGTCTTGAACGGAACCTGCGGCGTGCCGTCCTCGTTCTTGATCAGGTGCATCGTCAGCATGATCATCCGGGCAACCCAGAAGAAAATGATGTCGAAACCGGTGACCAGCACGTCGGTGGAGTGGAATTTCTTCAGGAACTCGGTCTTTTCCGGCCAGCCCAGGGTGGAGAACGTCCACAGGCCCGAACTGAACCAGGTGTCGAGAACGTCGTTGTCCTGTTGCAGCGCAACGTCCGGACCGAGGTTGTGCTTGGCGCGCACTTCGGCTTCGTCGCGACCGACGTAGACCTTGCCCGACTCGTCGTACCAGGCTGGAATCCGGTGGCCCCACCACAGCTGACGGCTGATGCACCAGTCCTGGATGTCGCGCATCCACGAGAAGTACATGTTTTCGTACTGCTTCGGCACGAACTGGATACGGCCGTCTTCAACGGCAGCAATCGCAGGCTCGGCCAGCGGCTTGGTGGACACGTACCACTGGTCGGTCAGCCACGGCTCGATGACGGTGCCGGAGCGGTCGCCTTTCGGTACTTTCAGGTTGTGGTCGTCGACGCTCACCAGCAGGCCGGCGGCGTCGAATGCGGCAACGATCTGCTTGCGCGCTTCGAAACGCTCGAGACCGGCGTATTCGGCCGGAATCTTGCCGTCGATGCTGTCGTTCAGCGTGCCGTCGAGGTTGAACACCTGGGCCGCAGGCAGCACGTTGGCGTTCTTGTCGAAGATGTTCAGCAGCGGCAGGTTGTGGCGCTTGCCGACTTCGTAGTCGTTGAAATCGTGGGCCGGGGTGATTTTCACGCAGCCGGTGCCGAATTCAGGATCGCAGTAATCGTCGGCGATGATCGGGATGCGGCGGCCGACCAGCGGCAACTCGACAAACTTGCCGATCAGGGCTTTGTAGCGCTCGTCGTTCGGGTTCACCGCGACGGCGGAGTCGCCGAGCATGGTTTCCGGACGGGTGGTCGCGACGATCAGGAAATCGTTGCCTTCAGCGGTTTTCGCGCCGTCGGCCAGCGGGTATTTCAGGTTCCACAGGAAACCTTTCTCGTCGTGGTTTTCCACTTCGAGGTCGGAAATCGCCGTGTGCAGCTTGGTGTCCCAGTTGACCAGACGCTTGCCGCGATAGATCAAACCGTCTTCGTGCAGGCGCACGAACGCTTCTTTAACGGCTTCCGAGAGGCCGTCATCCATGGTGAAGCGCTCGCGGCTCCAGTCCACGGACGAGCCGAGGCGACGGATCTGACGGCTGATGTTGCCGCCGGACTGATCCTTCCACTCCCAGACTTTCTCGAGGAATTTTTCCCGGCCCAGATCGTGGCGATTCTGGCCCTGGGCTTCGAGTTGACGCTCCACCAGCATCTGCGTGGCGATACCGGCGTGGTCGGTGCCCGGCTGCCACAGGGTGTTGCGACCCTGCATGCGGCGGAAACGGATCAGGGCGTCCATGATCGCGTTGTTGAAACCGTGACCCATGTGCAGGCTGCCGGTGACGTTCGGCGGCGGGATCATGATGGTGTAGGAGTCGCCCGCGCCTTGCGGGGCGAAGTAGTTCTCGGACTCCCAGGTGTTGTACCAGGAAGTTTCAATGGCGTGCGGCTGGTAGGTCTTATCCATGCGCGGCGGGACCCTATTGGCATTTATTCAGGAAAAGCCGGGAAGTATAGCGGGGCATGGGGCGCAGGGCGAGCGGGGCGGGCCGGGTGGAGACTTAAATGTTGGAGCTGGCTCGCCAGCGATGCACGCGCCGCGGTTTTCAGGAAAACCGCAGTGATGCGATCGCTGGCAGGTCAGCTCCCACAGGAGATTGGGGGATTATTCGTATTGGCTGAGAAGCCGTTCCATCCGCGCCTCGAGGCGACGTTTGATTTCGGTTTCGATGTGCGGCGCGAAATCGTCAATCACGTCCTGCATGATCAGTTGCGCGGCGGCACGCAGTTCGCTGTCCAGGTGCAGCAGGGCGTCGGGGCCTTTATCCACAGGCGCAGCGGCAGGCTGCGGGGCAGGTGCCGGCGCGGGTGCAGCCTCAACGGCTTGCGGTGTGTTGTCGACCGAATCGAACAACATCGGAATCTGTTCCTGTTCGCCATCATCGACCGTGTCGGTCAGCAGTGGCGGTTGCAGGTTGTCATCCCCGAGCAGTTGGCGGATCGACTCGAGGTCATCCAGCAGGTGCGTGGGTTTTTGCAGCGGTTTTGGAGTGTCCATCGGCGTACTCAGAGTCGCTGTAAACGGTGGTCTTGCAGAGGATAGCCCTGTTCGCGGTAGAAACGGAAACTCTCCCGCGCCGCAGTGCGGATCGCCGGATCTTCCACCACCACCTCCGCCACCCGGGCGAATTTGTTGGCGAAAACCGGGACTTTCAGGTCGAGGTTGACCAGCAAGTCTGTGTGCTGGCCGCAGTCATCGCCCAGTCCCAGCACGATCAGTCCTTCCGGTTCGCTTTCAGCCGGGCCGTGAGGCACGAAGGTTTCGCCCTTGAACGCCCACAGTCGCGCATCGAGATCATCACGCTGGGCGGCATCGCTGCAATGGAGGTAGATGCGATGGCCCATGCGCCAGGCTTTATCGGTGAGCTTGCAGGCAAAGTCCAGGCGAGCCGAAGGATCGGCGCTGGGCAGGATGTAAAAGTCGACTTTGGTCATTGCGGTTCCTGAGCTGCAAGCAGCGCCCCTCAAGAGAGGCGCCGCTCGCAGTCATCGGTTTCAGGCTTTGGCGCGGTCCAGCAGGTACTGGGTCAGCAGCGGAACCGGACGGCCAGTGGCGCCCTTGTCCTTGCCGCCGCTGGTCCAGGCGGTGCCTGCGATGTCCAGGTGCGCCCAGTTCAGGTTTTTGGTGAAGCGCGACAGGAAGCAGGCAGCGGTGATGGTGCCGGCCTTAGGACCGCCGATGTTGGCGATGTCGGCGAACGGACTGTCCAGCTGCTCCTGGTATTCATCGAACAGCGGCAGTTGCCAGGCGCGGTCGTCGGCAGCCTTGCCGGCGCTCAGCAGTTGCTCGATCAGCTCGTCGTTGTTGCCCAGCAGGCCCGACGTGTGGGCGCCCAGCGCAACGACGCAGGCACCGGTCAGGGTGGCGATGTCGATTACCGCTTGCGGCTTGAAGCGCTCGGAGTAGGTCAGGGCATCGCACAGCACCAGACGGCCTTCGGCGTCGGTGTTGAGGATTTCCACGGTCTGGCCGCTCATGGTGGTGACGATGTCGCCCGGACGCGAAGCGTTGCCGCTCGGCATGTTCTCGGCGCAAGCCAGGATGCACACCAGGTTGATCGGCAGTTTCAGTTCCAGCACGGCGCGCAGAGTACCGAACACGCTGGCGGCGCCACCCATGTCGTACTTCATTTCGTCCATGCCGGCGCCCGGTTTCAGGCTGATGCCGCCGGTGTCGAAAGTGATGCCTTTACCAACCAGTGCGTACGGCTTCTCGGATTTCTTGCCGCCGTTGTATTGCATGACGATCAGGCGCGGCGGCTGGGCGCTGCCCTGGCCGACGGCGTAGAACGAACCCATGCCCAGCGACTTGATCTTCTTCTCGTCGAGGACTTCGACTTTCAGATCCTTGAACTCTTTGCCGAGGTTCTTGGCTTGCTCGCCGAGGAAAGTCGGGTGGCAGATGTTCGGCGGCAGGTTGCCCAGGTTACGGGTGAACGCCATGCCGTTGGCGATCGCGGTGGCGTGGTTCACGGCGCGCTGCACTTCGGCCTGAGCGGCCTTGATGGTCAGCAGGGTGATCTTCTTCAGGGCCCGCGGTTCGGCTTTCTGGCTCTTGAACTGGTCGAAGGTGTATTCGCCGTCGACCAGGGTTTCGGCCAGCAGGCGGGTCTTGCCGTAGCTGTCGCGGTTCTTGACGATGATTTCATCGAGTGCCAGGACGGCATCGCTGCCGGCCAGGCCTTTAAGGGTGTTGAGGATGCCGGCGACGATCTTGCGGAACGGACGGTCGCCCAGTTCTTCATCCTTGCCCACGCCGACCAGCAGCACGCGTTCGGCTTTCAGGTTCGGCAGGCTGTGCAGCAACAGGCTCTGGCCGACCTTGCCGGCCAGATCGCCACGCTTGAGCACGGCGCTGATTGCGCCACCGCTCAGTTCGTCGACCTGCCTGGCGGCAACACCGAGTTTGCGGCCTTCGCCGACGGCAACCACCAGGGTGGCGGTTTTCAACGTTTCTGGGCTAACGCTTTTTACAACCAGTTCCATGTCCGGATCCCTGAATGAATGGTCAACACGCAGGCGTTCGACGGTGCCCGCCGTCGCCTGCTTATAGAGAGAAGAGGCGCAGGCCAGTGCCTGCGACAGAGGCGGCAGTTTGAACCTCGCTCACCGCGCCTGACAACCCTCGGTAGTACGATCTTCAACGGATTGCACGCTTGCGTGAGTGTGCGCAGTGACAGGCGCCCTCAATCACAGGATAATGCCGCATCTTTTTTCGACGGCTCTGCCTTGCGGGCCCGTCGATACGTTTGCTTGTTTGGCCGCCTTAGCCTGACAACCCTGGAGTGTCTGGTTTGATCGTCTTCCGTTATCTGTCCCGCGAAGTCCTGTTGACCCTGAGTGCGGTAAGCGCCGTGCTGCTGGTCATCATCATGAGCGGTCGCTTCATCAAATACCTTGCCCAGGCCGCCGCAGGCCAGCTCGATCCGGGATCGCTGTTCCTGATCATGGGCTTCCGTCTGCCGGGCTTCCTGCAACTGATCCTGCCGCTGGGCCTGTTTCTCGGGATCCTGCTGGCGTACGGCCGGTTGTACCTGGAAAGCGAGATGACCGTGCTCTCGGCCACCGGCATGAGCCAGCAGCGTCTGTTTCGCATGACTCTGTTTCCGGCCACCCTGGTGGCGCTGGTGGTTGCATGGCTGAGCCTGAGCCTGGCCCCGCAAGGCGCCAACCAGTTCCAGCTGCTGCTGAACAAGCAGGACGCCCTGACCGAGTTCGACACCCTCGAGCCCGGCCGCTTCCAGGCCCTGCGCGACGGTACGCGGGTGACCTACACCGAAACCCTGAGCGATGATCGGGTCAATCTTGGCAGCGTGTTCATCTCGCAGAAGAACCTCGGCGCCAACCAGAAAGATCGCGGGATTTCCGTGCTGGTGGCGGAAAAGGGGCGTCAGGAAGTGCGTCCCGACGGCAACCGCTACCTGATCCTCGACAACGGCTACCGCTACGACGGCAGCCCGGGTCAGGCCAACTATCGCGCCATCCACTACGAAACCTACGGCGTGCTGCTGCCCAAGCCGGATGTCAGCGAGGAAGTCACCGACCGTGACGCCATGCCGACCTCGTCTCTGCTGGGCAGCGATGACATCCGCTCGAAAACCGAACTGCAATGGCGCCTGTCGCTGCCGTTGCTGGTGTTCATCGTGACCCTGATGGCGGTGCCGCTGTCGCGGGTCAATCCGCGTCAGGGGCGTTTCCTCAAGCTGCTGCCGGCGATTCTTCTTTATATGGCTTACCTGACCATCCTGATTGCCGCCCGCGGCGCCCTCGAGAAAGGCAAGATTCCACCGGCGCTCGGCTTGTGGTGGGTCCACGCGATCTTCCTGGTCATCGGCCTCGGCCTGCTGTACTGGGAACCTCTGCGCCTGAAACTGGCGAGCCGTCGCAGCGCAGCGCTGGAGGTGGCCCGTGGTTAAACTCGACCGCTACATCGGCAGCAGCGTGTTCATGGCGATCATCGCAGTGCTGGCGATCATTCTCGGCCTGGCAACCTTGTTTGCGTTCATCGACGAGATGGGCGACGTCAGTGACACCTACACCTTGGTCGACGTTCTGAGCTTCGTGCTCCTGACCGCGCCGCGTCGGCTCTACGACATGCTGCCGATGGCGGCGCTGATCGGTTGCCTGATCGGCCTCGGCAGTCTGGCGAGCAGCAGCGAACTGACCGTGATGCGCGCAGCCGGTGTGTCCATCGGGCGCATCGTCTGGGCGGTGATGAAGCCGATGCTGGTGCTGATGCTGGCCGGCGTGCTGATCGGCGAGTACGTGGCTCCGGCCACCGAAAGCATGGCCCAGGCCAACCGTTCGCTGGCGCAAGGCAGCGGCGACGCGCAAAGCGCCAAGCACGGCATGTGGCACCGTCAAGGCGAGGAGTTCATTCACATCAACTCCGTACAGCCCAACGGTCGCCTGTACGGCGTGACTCGTTATCACTTCGACAAAGAGCGTCACCTGCTGAGCTCGAGCTTCGCCAAACGCGCCGAGTTCGACACCGATCACTGGCAGCTGACCGACGTGACCACCACCAAATTCCACGAGCGCAGCACTGAAGTGGTCAACACGCCGGTCGAGCGCTGGGATGTCTCGCTGAGCCCGCAATTGCTGAGCACTGTAGTGATGGCGCCGGAATCGCTGTCGATCACCGGTCTGTGGGGTTACATCCACTATCTGGCTGATCAGGGTCTGAGCAACGGTCGTTACTGGCTGGCATTTTGGGTCAAGGTGTTGCAGCCGTTGGTGACCGCCGCGCTGGTGCTGATGGCGATTTCCTTCATCTTCGGTCCGTTGCGTTCGGTGACCCTCGGTCAGCGGGTGTTCACCGGTGTGCTGGTGGGCTTCACCTTCCGCATCGTTCAGGATCTGCTGGGTCCATCCAGTCTGGTCTTCGGCTTCTCGCCGCTGTTCGCGGTGCTGGTGCCGGCTGGCGTGTGTGCGCTGGCGGGTGTCTGGCTGTTGCGTCGAGCCGGTTGATGAACAAGGTTTCACCCACGCTTTAGCCTTGAAAACGCCTCGGTCATCAGATCGGGGCGTTTTTGCATGCAATCAGGGTGACAGGCGAACGTGACGCTTGCGCCGTGTATCAGGTACAATTCCCGGCTATTTTTCGGCGGGCCAAGCCTGCAGCCTTTTTGAGTGTTGATCCGTGAGTGATTTGAGTCATATCCGCAATTTCTCCATCATCGCCCACATTGACCATGGCAAGTCGACGCTGGCTGACCGTTTCATCCAGATGTGCGGTGGCCTGGCCGAGCGTGAAATGGAAGCCCAGGTACTGGATTCCATGGATCTGGAGCGCGAACGCGGGATCACCATCAAGGCCCACAGCGTTACCCTCTATTACAAGGCCAAAGACGGCGTCACCTACCAGCTGAACTTCATTGACACCCCGGGCCACGTCGACTTCACCTACGAAGTCAGCCGTTCCCTGGCCGCGTGTGAAGGTGCGTTGCTGGTGGTCGATGCGGGGCAGGGCGTTGAAGCCCAATCCGTTGCCAACTGCTACACCGCCATCGAGCAGGGCCTCGAGGTCATGCCAGTCCTGAACAAGATCGACCTGCCACAGGCCGAGCCTGACCGCGTCAAGGACGAGATCGAGAAGATCATCGGCATCGACGCCACCGACGCCGTCACCTGCAGCGCCAAGACCGGCCTGGGTGTCGACGAAGTGCTCGAGCGTCTGGTCGCCACCATTCCTGCGCCGACCGGCAACATCGAAGATCCGCTGCAAGCGTTGATCATCGACTCCTGGTTCGACAACTACCTGGGCGTTGTTTCCCTGGTGCGCGTGCGTCACGGCCGCGTGAAGAAGGGCGACAAGATCCTCGTCAAGTCCACCGGCAAGGTGCACCTGGTCGACAGCGTCGGCGTGTTCAACCCGAAACACACCGCCACCGCTGACCTGAAGGCCGGCGAAGTGGGCTTCATCATTGCCAGCATCAAGGACATTCACGGTGCGCCGGTCGGTGACACCCTGACCTTGAGCTCCACCCCGGACGTTCCGGTACTGCCAGGCTTCAAACGCATCCAGCCACAGGTTTACGCCGGTCTGTTCCCGGTCAGCTCCGACGACTTCGAGGACTTCCGCGAAGCGCTGCAGAAACTGACCCTGAACGACTCGTCGCTGCAATACACCCCGGAAAGCTCCGACGCGCTGGGCTTCGGCTTCCGTTGCGGCTTCCTCGGCATGCTGCACATGGAAATCATCCAGGAGCGCCTGGAGCGCGAGTACGACCTGGACCTGATCACCACGGCGCCGACGGTAATCTTCGAACTGGTGCTGAAAACCGGTGAAACGATTTACGTCGACAACCCGTCGAAGCTGCCGGACGTCTCGTCGATCGAAGACATGCGCGAGCCAATCGTGCGCGCCAACATCCTGGTACCGCAGGAGCACCTGGGCAACGTCATCACCCTGTGCATCGAGAAACGCGGTGTGCAGGTCGACATGCTGTTCCTCGGCAATCAGGTGCAAGTTACCTACGACCTGCCGATGAACGAAGTGGTCCTGGACTTCTTCGATCGTCTGAAATCCACCAGCCGCGGCTATGCTTCGCTGGACTACCATTTCGATCGTTACCAATCGGCTAATCTGGTGAAACTGGACGTGCTGATCAACGGCGACAAGGTCGACGCTCTGGCGCTGATCGTGCACCGTGACAACTCGCACTTCAAAGGTCGCCAGTTGACCGAGAAGATGAAAGAACTGATTCCTCGTCAGATGTTCGACGTGGCCATCCAGGCTGCCATTGGCGGTCAGATCGTCGCCCGGACAACCGTCAAGGCACTCAGAAAGAACGTATTGGCCAAGTGCTACGGCGGCGACGTCAGCCGTAAGAAAAAACTGCTTGAGAAGCAGAAGGCCGGTAAGAAACGCATGAAACAGGTCGGCAACGTGGAAATTCCACAAGAAGCCTTCCTCGCCGTGCTCAGGTTGGAATAGTCAGGTCCTATGTCACTAAATTTCCCGCTGTTGCTGGTCATTGCCGTGTTCGTCTGCGGTCTGTTGGCGTTGCTCGATCTGTTGATCCTGGCACCGCGTCGGCGTGCCGCCATCGCCTCCTATCAGGGCAGCGTCAGCCAGCCTGATGTGGTGGTGGTCGAGAAGCTGAACAAGGAACCGCTGCTGGTCGAGTACGGCAAGTCGTTCTTCCCGGTGCTGTTCATCGTGCTGGTGCTGCGTTCGTTCCTGGTGGAGCCGTTCCAGATTCCGTCCGGCTCGATGAAACCGACTTTGGACGTTGGCGACTTCATTCTGGTGAACAAGTTTTCCTACGGGATCCGTTTGCCGGTGATTGACAAGAAGATCATCGAAGTCGGTGACCCGCAGCGCGGCGATGTGATGGTGTTCCGCTACCCGAGCGACCCGAACGTCAACTACATCAAGCGTGTAGTCGGTTTGCCGGGCGACACCGTGCGGTACACCGCCGACAAGCGCCTGTTCGTCAATGGCGAGTCGATTGCCGAGCAACTGGTCGGCTCCGAGCCGGGCACGCTGGGCAGCGCGGAACTCTACAAGGAAAAACTCGGCGTCGCCGAGCACCTGATCCGCAAGGAAATGAGCCGCTACCGCGCCACACCGGACCATACCTGGACCGTGCCGGCCGGGCACTACTTCATGATGGGCGACAACCGCGACAACTCGAACGACAGTCGCTACTGGGATGATCCGAACATTCCCAAGGATCTGCTGGGCATGGTTCCCGACCAGAACATCGTCGGCAAGGCCTTCGCGGTCTGGATGAGCTGGCCGGAACCGAAACTCAGCCACCTGCCGAACTTCTCGCGGGTCGGCCTGATCAAGTAAACAAACACGGCGCTGTTGACCACAGCGCCGAATGCATTTCTGGCGTCGGCACAACCGGCTCCGGGGCATGAAGCCACGATATTCAGGACGTCATTTTTGAACACAGCGTTAATTGTCCCAGGCCTGCGCCGTATCCCGGCGATGGCAGTGGAATCCAGCCACGAACTCAGCGTGGGTAAACCGTGAGCGTTTCTCTAAGCCGTCTCGAGCGTCAGCTCGGTTACACCTTCAAGGATCAGGAACTGATGGTCCTGGCCCTTACGCACCGCAGCTTTGCCGGACGCAATAACGAGCGTCTGGAATTCCTCGGCGATGCGATCCTCAACTTTGTTGCCGGCGAAGCCTTGTTCGACCGTTTCCCGCTGGCTCGCGAAGGCCAGTTGTCGCGTTTGCGCGCACGGCTGGTAAAAGGTGAGACGCTGGCGGTGCTGGCCCGCGGTTTCGATCTGGGCGATTACCTGCGTCTGGGGTCCGGCGAATTGAAGAGCGGCGGTTTCCGTCGCGAGTCGATTCTGGCCGACGCCCTTGAAGCGCTGATCGGTGCGATCTACCTCGACGCCGGCATGGAAGTCGCCCGCGAGCGCGTACTGGCCTGGCTGGCCGGCGAGTTCGAAGGTCTGACGCTGGTCGATACCAACAAGGATCCGAAGACCCGCCTGCAGGAATTTTTGCAATCGCGTGGCTGCGAACTGCCGCGCTACGAAGTGGTGGATATCCAGGGCGAGCCGCACTGTCGTACCTTCTTCGTCGAGTGCGAAGTTGTCCTATTGAATGAAAAAAGCCGGGGTCAGGGTGTGAGCCGTCGTATTGCCGAACAGGTAGCGGCCGCTGCAGCACTGATTGCCCTGGGTGTGGAGAATGGCAATGACTGATACAAACGCAACGCGCTGTGGCTATGTTGCCATCGTCGGCCGTCCCAACGTGGGCAAGTCCACGCTGCTGAACCACATCCTCGGCCAGAAGCTCGCGATCACCTCGCGCAAGCCGCAGACCACTCGCCACAACATGCTCGGGATCAAGACCGAGGGCGACGTGCAGGCGATCTACGTTGACACCCCCGGCATGCACAAGGGGGGCGAAAAAGCCCTGAACCGTTACATGAACAAGACCGCTTCGGCGGCGTTGAAAGACGTCGACGTGGTGATCTTCGTGGTCGACCGCACCAAGTGGACCGAAGAAGACCAGATGGTGCTGGAGCGCGTGCAGTACGTGACCGGCCCGCTGATCGTCGCGCTGAACAAGACCGACCGCATCGAAGACAAGGCCGAGCTGATGCCGCATCTGTCGTGGTTGCAGGAACAGCTGCCGAACGCGCAGATCATTCCGATCTCGGCGCAACACGGGCACAACCTCGATGCGCTGGAAAAGGTCATCGCCGATCATCTGCCGGAGAACGATCACTTCTTCCCGGAAGACCAGATCACTGACCGCAGCAGCCGCTTCCTCGCCGCCGAACTGGTGCGCGAGAAGATCATGCGCCAGCTCGGCGCCGAGCTGCCGTACCAGATCACTGTGGAAATCGAAGAGTTCAAGCAGCAGGGTGCGACGCTGCACATCCATGCGCTGATCCTCGTCGAGCGTGACGGCCAGAAGAAAATCATCATTGGCGACAAGGGCGAGCGCATCAAGCGCATCGGCACCGAGGCGCGCAAGGACATGGAGCTGCTGTTCGACTCCAAGATCATGCTCAATCTGTGGGTCAAGGTGAAGGGCGGCTGGTCCGACGACGAGCGTGCGCTGCGTTCGCTGGGTTACGGCGACCTGTAAGCGCTGATCCCGAGAACACCGATACCCACTGTGGGAGCGAGCCTGCTCGCGATAGCGGTATTTCAGTCGACATCCTTGTTGTCTGATACACCCTCATCGCGAGCAGGCTCGCTCCCACAGTAGTTTTGGGTTTGTGTGTAAAACTGCGTTTCGTCATCGAGAACTCAATGTCGCAAAGCCCGCCTCCCGCCCAACCCGCCTACGTCCTGCATTCGCGCGCCTACCGCGAAACCAGCGCATTGGTGGACTTCCTCACGCCGCAAGGTCGGCTGCGGGCGGTGTTGCGCAGTGCGCGGGGCAAGGCCGGGACATTGGCGCGGCCATTCGTGCCGCTGGAAGTGGAGTTTCGCGGCAAGGGTGAGTTGAAGAACGTCGGGCGCATGGAGAGTGTCGGCAACGCAACGTGGATGGTCGGCGAGGCGCTGTTCAGCGGCCTGTATCTCAATGAACTGTTGATTCGCCTGCTGCCCGCCGAAGATCCGCACCCGGCGGTGTTCGATCATTACGCCGCGACCTTGCTGGCATTGGCCGAAGGCCGGCCGCTGGAGCCGTTGCTGCGTTCTTTCGAATGGCGGCTGCTCGACGACCTTGGTTATGGCTTTTCCCTGAATACCGACATCAACGACGAGCCTGTCGCTGCGGACGGTCTCTATCGCTTGCAGGTGGATGCCGGACTCGAACGGGTCTACCTGCTGCAACCCGGTCTGTTCAACGGCACCGAACTGCTGGCCATGGCCGAAGCCGACTGGTCGGCACCGGGCGCGCTGTCCGCCGCCAAGCGCTTGATGCGCCAGGCATTGGCCGTGCATCTGGGCGGTCGTCCCCTCGTCAGTCGCGAGCTGTTTCGCAAGCCCTGATCTCGCCGTATGCTGTGCGCCGAATCTTTCCATTCAGGAGCGCATCCGTGACCACCAGCAATCGCATTCTTCTTGGCGTGAACATCGACCACGTCGCCACCCTGCGTCAGGCCCGTGGCACGCGCTATCCGGATCCGGTCAAGGCTGCGCTGGACGCGGAAGAGGCGGGCGCCGACGGCATCACCGTGCACCTGCGCGAAGACCGCCGGCACATTCAGGAGCGCGACGTGCTGCTGCTCAAGGACGTGCTGCAAACCCGCATGAACTTCGAAATGGGCGTCACCGAAGAAATGATGGCGTTCGCCGAGCGCATTCGTCCGGCGCACATCTGCCTGGTGCCGGAAACCCGTCAGGAATTGACCACCGAAGGCGGTCTGGATGTGGCGGGGCAGGAAGAGCGGATCAGGGCGGCTGTCGAGCGTCTGTCGAAGATCGGCAGCGAGGTATCGCTGTTCATTGACGCCGACGAGCGGCAGATCGCTGCGTCGAAGCGCGTCGGTGCCCCGGCTATCGAGCTGCACACCGGGCGTTACGCCGATGCCGAAACACCAACCGAAGTGGCTGAAGAGCTCAAGCGTGTGGCGGACGGCGTGGCCTTCGGTCTGGCCCAGGGCCTGATCGTCAATGCCGGCCATGGCCTGCACTATCACAACGTCGAGGCGGTTGCCGCAATCAAGGGCATCAACGAGCTGAACATCGGTCACGCACTGGTGGCGCACGCGTTGTTCGTCGGCTTCAAGTCGGCAGTGTCGGAGATGAAGGCGTTGATTCTGGCGGCTGCCAAACACTAAGTTTCAACATCCTGTGGGAGCCAACTTGCTCCCACATTTGTATTGGGGATGGGTTAAAGCGGGGCGGGCTCTTGAGCCGGTTTCGATTTATCGATCCCCGGCACATGCAGGTTGCCCTCGGCCACTTGATCGCCTTCAAGCTGCGGCTGGGTCACCCACGTCAGGATGTCGTAGTAGCGACGGATGTTCGCCACGAAATGCACCGGTTCGCCGCCCCGGGCGTAGCCGTAGCGGGTCTTGCTGTACCACTGCTTCTGCGACAGGCGCGGCAGGATCTTTTTCACATCCAGCCACTTGTCCGGGTTCAACCCTTCCTTGGCCGCCAGTTTGCGCGCGTCATCCAGATGACCGCTGCCGACGTTGTAGGCCGCCAGAGCAAACCAGGTGCGATCCGGTTCCTGGATCGACTCGTCGAGCTGATCCTTCATGTAGGCCAGGTACTTGGCGCCGCCCATGATGCTCTGCTTCGGATCGAGGCGGTTGGACACGCCCATGGCCTGAGCGGTGTTCTGGGTCAGCATCATCAGCCCGCGCACGCCGGTCTTCGAGGTGACCGCCGGTTGCCACAGTGATTCCTGATAACCGATGGCCGCCAGCAGGCGCCAGTCGACTTTCTCTTTCTTGGCGTAGGCCTTGAAGTGCTGTTCGTATTTGGGCAGCCGCTGCTGCAGATGCTGGGCGAAGGTGGTGGCACCCATGTAGCCGAGGACGTCGACGTGGCCGTAATAGCGGTCTTTCAGACGTTGCAGGGTGCCGTTCTTCTGCACCTTGTCCAGATAACTGTTGATCTCGTTGAGCAGGCTGTTGTCTTCGCCGGCGGCCACGGCCCAGCTCTGGCTGCGCGCGTCGCCGAGGTCGAAGGCCACGCGGATGTTGGTGAAATACACCTGGTTCATCGCCACTTCGTTGGAATCGACCAGGGTCAGGTCGATCTGACCTTCATCGACCATGCGCAGCAGGTCGACCACTTCAACGGCGTCGGATTCTTCGTACTGGATGCCAGGATATTTCTGTTTCAGCTCCGCCAGTTGTTCGGCGTGGGTGCTGCCCTTGAGCACCATGATCTTCTTGCCCACCAGATCGCCGGCGTCGGTAGGACGAGATTGGCCGTTGCGATAGATGATCTGCGGGGTGACTTCGAGGTAGGAGCGGGAGAAGCGCACCTGTTTCTTGCGCTGTTCGCTGCTGACCAGGCCGGCGGCGGCCAGTACCGGGCCGTTCGGCTTGCCGACCTGGTTGAACAGGTCGTCGAGGTTGTCGGCGGTTTCAATCTTCAGCTCGACCCCCAAATCGTCGGCGAAGCGCTTCACCAGCTCGTATTCGAAGCCGGTTTCACCGCTGCGATCCTGAAAGTAGGTGGCGGGGCTGTTTCGGGTGACCACCCGCAGCACGCCATCCTCCTTTACGCGCTCGAGTGTGTTGGGTTTATCAACACAGCCACTGAGCATCAGGAAGAGTCCGGTAGCGATCAGCCATTTGGCGTATCGCGGACGCAAAGCCGTTGGGGAAAACATGTGCGCAGTATACGCAAAGGACAACGGGCGCCATATCTCGACAGTGGCGGGGTTGTCTGCTAGGGATCACAAAACCGCGCGAAACCCCGCAGAAACGGGACCGAAAGGCATTTTGTGACAGAAAAAATAACCCGCGTTCCAACACCCTATAAATTTGACCCTCAAGGCAGGAACACCACTCGACATCCGGGTGCAACCGTGCGTAGCGTTTCGGGTGATGTTGAGGGCGGTTTAGGCTAGAATGCACGGCCTCAAAGCACACCCCTTCCCGAGGCTGTCCCGAAGATGTTGATCCTGCGCGGCGCTCCTGCCCTTTCTGCCTTTCGCCACAGCAAACTCCTTGAGCAACTGAGCCAGAAGGTTCCGGCTGTCAGTGGCTTGTATGCTGAATTCGCTCACTTCGCCGAAGTCACCGGCGTCCTGACCGGCGACGAACAGCAGGTGCTTGCGCGCCTTCTGAAGTACGGTCCAAGCGTTCCGGTTCAAGAGCCGACCGGTCGTCTGTTCCTGGTATTGCCGCGTTTCGGCACCATCTCGCCATGGTCGAGCAAGGCCAGCGACATCGCCCGCAACTGCGGCCTGAGCAAGATCCAGCGCCTGGAGCGCGGCATCGCGTTCTACGTGGCCGGTCAGTTCAGCGAAACCGAAGCGCAGCAGATTGCAGACGTACTGCATGACCGCATGACTCAGATCGTTCTGGCCAACCTCGAGCAGGCTGCCGGTCTGTTCAGCCACGCCGAACCGAAGCCGCTGACCGCCATCGACATCCTCGGCGGCGGTCGCGCCGCACTGGAAAAAGCCAACGTCGAACTGGGCCTGGCTCTGGCCGAAGACGAGATCGATTATCTGGTCAACGCCTTCAACGGTCTCAAGCGCAACCCGCATGACATCGAACTGATGATGTTCGCCCAGGCCAACTCCGAGCACTGCCGCCACAAGATCTTCAACGCCAGTTGGGATATTGACGGCGAGAGCCAGGAAAAAAGCCTGTTCGGCATGATCAAGAACACCTATCAGATGCACAGCGAAGGCGTGCTGTCCGCTTACAAGGACAACGCTTCGGTGATCGTCGGCAACGTCGCCGGCCGCTTCTTCCCGGATCCGGAAACCCGCCAGTACGGCGCGGTGCAGGAACCGGTGCACATCCTGATGAAGGTCGAAACCCACAACCACCCGACCGCGATCGCTCCGTTCCCGGGCGCGTCCACCGGTTCCGGCGGCGAGATCCGCGACGAAGGTGCAACCGGTCGTGGCGCCAAGCCGAAAGCCGGCCTGACCGGGTTCACAGTGTCGAACCTGCAGATCCCTGGGTTCGAACAGCCGTGGGAAGTGCCGTACGGCAAACCTGAGCGCATCGTCAACGCGCTGGACATCATGATCGAAGGCCCGCTGGGCGGCGCTGCGTTCAACAACGAATTCGGCCGTCCGGCCCTGACCGGTTACTTCCGTACCTTCGAACAGTCGATCACCACCCCGCACGGTGATGAAGTTCGCGGTTACCACAAACCGATCATGCTGGCTGGTGGCATGGGCAACATCCGTGAAGAGCACGTCAAGAAAGGCGAGATTCTGGTCGGCTCGAAGCTGATCGTCCTCGGCGGCCCGGCGATGCTGATCGGTCTGGGCGGCGGCGCTGCTTCCTCCATGGCTACCGGCACCAGCTCGGCGGATCTGGACTTCGCTTCCGTTCAGCGTGAAAACCCTGAAATGGAACGTCGCTGCCAGGAAGTCATCGACCGTTGCTGGCAGCTTGGCGACAAGAACCCGATCAGCTTCATCCACGACGTGGGTGCGGGTGGTCTGTCCAACGCCTTCCCGGAACTGGTCAACGATGGCGACCGCGGTGGCCGTTTCGAACTGCGCAACATTCCAAACGACGAGCCGGGCATGGCCCCGCACGAAATCTGGTCCAACGAATCCCAGGAACGTTACGTTCTGGCGGTCGGTCCGGCCGACTTCGAGCGCTTCAAGGCGATCTGCGAACGTGAGCGTTGCCCGTTTGCCGTTGTCGGCGAAGCCACCGCCGAGCCGCAACTGACCGTGACCGACAGCCACTTCGGCAACAACCCGGTGGACATGCCACTGGAAGTGTTGCTGGGCAAGGCGCCGCGCATGCACCGTTCGGTGGTTCGCGAAGCCGAGCTGGGCGATGACTTCGATCCGTCGAACCTCGACATCGGCGAAAGCATCGAGCGCGTTCTGCACCACCCGGCCGTGGCAAGCAAAAGCTTCCTGATCACCATCGGCGACCGCACCATCACCGGCCTCGTGGCCCGTGACCAGATGGTCGGCCCTTGGCAGGTTCCGGTGGCCGACGTAGCCGTCACCGCCACCAGTTTCGACGTCTACACCGGTGAAGCGATGGCGATGGGCGAGCGCACTCCGCTGGCGCTGCTGGACGCTCCGGCGTCGGGCCGCATGGCCATCGGCGAAACCATCACCAACATTGCCGCCTCGCGCATCAACAAGCTCTCCGACATCAAACTGTCGGCGAACTGGATGTCCGCTGCCGGCCACCCGGGCGAAGACGCGCGTCTGTACGACACCGTGAAAGCGGTCGGCATGGAACTGTGCCCTGAGCTGGGCATCACCATTCCGGTCGGCAAGGACTCGATGTCCATGGCCACCCGCTGGAACGACAACGGCGAAGACAAGACCGTCACCTCGCCGATGTCCCTGATCGTGACCGGTTTCGCGCCAGTGGCTGACATCCGTCAGACCCTGACTCCGGAACTGCGCATGGACAAGGGCACCACCGACCTGATCCTGATCGACCTCGGTCGCGGCCAGAACCGTATGGGCGCTTCGATCCTCGCGCAGGTTCACGGCAAGCTCGGCAAGCAGGCTCCGGACGTCGACGACGCCGAAGACCTGAAAGCGTTCTTCGCAGTGATCCAGGGCCTCAACGCCGACGGTCACCTGCTGGCTTACCACGACCGTTCCGACGGTGGTCTGCTGACCTCCGTGGTGGAAATGGCTTTCGCCGGCCACTGCGGTCTGAGCCTGAACCTGGACAGCGTTGCCGAAAGCTCCGCTGAAATCGCCGCCATCCTGTTCAACGAAGAACTGGGTGCCGTGATCCAGGTTCGCCAGGACGCGACTCCGGACATCCTCGCCCAATTCAGCGCTGCCGGTCTGGGCGACTGCGTTTCGGTGATCGGTCAGCCGATCAATAACGGCCAGATCAACATCACCTTCAACGGTGACACCGTGTTCGAAGGCCAGCGTCGTCTGCTGCAACGTCAGTGGGCCGAGACCAGCTACCAGATCCAGCGTCTGCGCGACAACGCCGACTGCGCCGAGCAAGAGTTCGATGCGCTGCTGGAAGAAGACAACCCGGGCCTGAGCGTCAAGCTGAGCTACGACGTCAACCAGGACATCGCCGCGCCTTACATCAAGAAAGGCATCCGCCCACAGGTTGCCGTGCTGCGTGAGCAGGGCGTCAACGGTCAGGTGGAAATGGCGGCCGCGTTCGACCGCGCCGGTTTCAACGCGATCGACGTGCACATGAGCGACATTCTGGCCGGCCGCGTCGACCTGAACGAGTTCAAAGGTCTGGTGGCCTGCGGTGGTTTCTCCTACGGCGACGTTCTCGGCGCCGGTGAAGGCTGGGCCAAGTCCGCACTGTTCAACAGTCGCGCCCGCGATGCGTTCCAGGGGTTCTTCGAGCGTAACGACAGCTTTACCCTCGGCGTGTGCAACGGTTGCCAGATGATGTCCAACCTGCACGAGCTGATCCCGGGCAGCGAGTTCTGGCCGCACTTCGTGCGCAACCGCTCCGAGCAGTTCGAAGCGCGCGTGGCGATGGTTCAGGTTCAGGAATCGAACTCGATCTTCCTGCAGGGCATGGCCGGTTCGCGTATGCCGATCGCCATCGCTCACGGTGAAGGCCATGCCGAATTCGAAAGCGAAGAGGCACTGCTCGAAGCTGATCTGTCCGGTTGCGTGGCGATGCGTTTCGTCGACAACCACGGCAAGGTCACCGAAGCCTACCCGGCCAACCCGAACGGCTCGCCGCGCGGGATCACCGGCCTCACCAGCCGTGATGGCCGTGTGACGATCATGATGCCGCACCCGGAGCGTGTGTTCCGTGCCGTGCAGAACTCGTGGCGTTCGGAAGACTGGAACGAAGACGCTCCTTGGATGCGTATGTTCCGTAATGCTCGTGTGTGGGTGAACTAAGCGCTGTGTACAAGCTCGCTTTTTTTGTTCCTGACAGTCATGTCGAGGTGGTCAAGGATGCTGTGTTCGCTGCCGGTGGTGGGCGGATCGGTGATTATGACCACTGTGCTTGGCAGGTGCTTGGATCTGGTCAGTTTCGGCCTTTGGACGGCAGTCAGCCGTTCATTGGTGAGGCGGGGCGGTTTGAGCGGGTCGAGGAGTGGAAGGTTGAGCTTGTTGTTGGCGATGAGTTGATTCGCGCGGTAGTGGCGGCTCTTAAGTTGAGCCATCCCTACGAGACGCCGGCTTATGAAGTGTGGCGGCTGGAGGATTTTTGATCTTCCTTGGCTACTGAAATGGAAAACCCGCTGAGAGTGATTTCAGCGGGTTTTTTGTTGTTTGGGTTTTGGGGTTTGGGTTGGGTGTATATCCGTTTCTTCGAGTGCGGCGGCTTATGGTTCCGCCCTTACGGCGGGTCACTTTGGCAAACGCCCCAAAGTAACCAAAGGTCTGGGCCCCTGCGTTCGGCACCTCGCTTTGGCTCGGTGTTCCTTCGTTCCGGGATTCATCCGGGGGCATCGCCTACGGTTTGCTTCGCTGCACCTCCTCTCGATGCATGCGGCTTCGCCGCACGGTCGCTGCGCTCCCACCCCCGGATAAATCCCTCCACTCAGCCTTCCGAAGGGGCCAAAAGATCAAGAGCTTTACTCGAGCTAACGCTCATCGTGTTGAGTGGTGGGGAGCGAATGCAGAAGCTGAAGCTGAAGCAGGAGCAAGGAGCAGAAGAAGGGGAGGAAATAGAGGAAATAGAGGAAATAGAGGAAGCACGATTCGAGTTGCATGCATTTTATAACCCGAGTTCACCTCAGTATGTCACGTCGGCGTACCTCTCCCAAACAACGCGGTCAGTCCCCTCTCCCTCCGGGAGAGGGCTAGGGTGAGGGCTGGATTCGGAGTCCTATAAAGAAGCCTCGAATCACCCCCACCCATCGATTCAGAGGTCGCCCTAAACCTTGGCACTCACCTCACTCCGATTAACCAACCCCTCAAGCGCCGCACTCAAACTCTGCGCCCGCTCACCCACCAGCAAGTGCCACACGCCATCTTCCAGCGCGCTCACACCTAAACATCCAAGTTCTTTCAATCGGCTTTCCGAGAGCGCTTTGCCATCGGCCAGTTGCAGGCGGATCCGGCTCATGGCGATGCAGTCGAGTTGAAGCACGTTGTCGCTGCCGCCCAGGGCGCTCAGCCATTGCTGGGCCTGCGGTGCGGCTACAGCAACGGGCTCACTGGTTTCGACGACGGCGACAGGAGCAGCCACTACGGCTCGGCCCAATGCAGGCATCGCCAGGCGGATTTCGTCGGCAATGCTGTCGGCCATCGGCCCCACAACAACCTGCAAACTGCCGCCCTTGCCCGGACGTACCACGGCCATCGCGCCCAGAGCTTTCAAATCGGCATCGGAGGCTTTGTTGCGATCGACCATTTCCAGTCGCAGCCGCGTGGTGCATGCGCCGACGGTGACCAGATTTTCCGCGCCGCCGAGTGCCTTGATGTAAGCGCTTGCGCGTTCGTTTTCGGTCAGGACCGCTTTGTCGGCGGTGGCGACGTCTTCGCGTCCCGGGGTTTTCAGGTTGAAGCGGCGGATGCAGAAATCGAACACCGCGTAGTAGATGACCGCATAAACCAGTCCTACCGGTACCACCAGCCAGCCGTTGGTCGAGCGTCCCCAACCCAGCACCATGTCGATGAAACCGCCGGAGAAGGTGAAGCCCAGGTGGATGTTCAAGGCGTTGGTGATTGCCATCGACAATCCGGTCAGCAGCGCATGCAGCAGGAACAGCAGCGGTGCGAGGAACATGAAGGCGAATTCGATGGGTTCGGTGACGCCGGTGAGGAACGCGGTCAGGGCCATCGACAGGAAGATCCCGCCCATGACTTTGCGTCGCTCCGGCAGGGCGTTGCGGTACATCGCCAGGCAGGCGGCGGGGAGGCCGAAGATCATGACCGGGAACATACCGGTCATGAACTGGCCGCCTTTCGGGTCGCCGGCGAAGTAGCGGGACAGATCGCCGGTGACCAGTGCGCCGGTGGTTGGATCGGTGAAGTTGCCGAACACGAACCACGCCATGTTGTTGAGGATGTGGTGCAGGCCGGTGACGATGAGCAGGCGGTTGAACACGCCGAAGACGAACGCGCCGAAGCTGCCGCTTTCCATCAGCAGGGTGCCGAAGCTGTTGATGCCGTGCTGGATCGGCGGCCAGATATAGCCGAACAGCACGCCCAGGCCGACCGCGCTGAAACCGGTGACGATGGGGACGAAACGCCGGCCACCGAAGAATGCCAGGTACTCCGGCAGCTTGATGTCCTTGAAGCGGTTGTACAGCGCGCCGGCCATCAGGCCGCTGACGATCCCGGCGAGCATGCCCATGTTGATGCTGGCGTCGAGCACCTTGAGGGTGGAGATCATCACCAGGTAGCCGATCACTCCGGCGAGGCCGGCGGTGCCGTTGTTGTCCCGGGCGAAGCCGACCGCGATGCCGATGGCGAAGATCATTGCCAGGTTGGCGAAGATCACCTGGCCGGCGTCGTGGATGATCGCGATGTTCAGCAGGTCGGTGTCGCCCAGGCGCAGCAGCAGGCCGGCGATCGGCAGGATCGCGATCGGCAGCATCAGCGCGCGGCCGAGGCGTTGCAGGCCTTCGATGAAGAGTTGGTACATGGCGTTTGTCCTTGTTGTTTTTGTTAGCGCAGAGGCCAATGTTGATGACAGGCATGACGCACCGCGGCGGCGCTGCTCAGCTTGAGCAAGTCCCGGGCGAGGCGTTGGCATTCGGCTTCGTGCAACTGGCGCACGCGGTCTTTGATTTCGCCGATCTGTACCGGGCTCACCGACAGTTCGCTCACACCCAGGCCGATCAACACCGGCGTCGCCAGCGGATCGGAAGCCAAGGCGCCGCACACGCCAACCCAGCGTTTATGCACCGCCGCGCCTTCGCAGGTCATGGCGATCAGGCGCAGCAGCGCCGGGTGCAAGGCATCGACCCGTGCGGCGAGGCCTGCGTGGTCGCGGTCCATGGCCAGGGTGTATTGCGACAGGTCGTTGGTGCCGATGGACAGGAAGTCCGCGTGTTCGGCCAGTTGTTCGGCTTGCAGGGCGGCGGCCGGGACTTCGATCATCACGCCGATTTCCGGACGTTGATTGATGCCGAGTTCCAGACACAGCGCATCGACCCGCTGGCGGATGTGCAGCAGTTCGTCGACTTCGGTGACCATCGGCAGCAGTATCCGGCAGCGCTGCAACGGGCTGACTTGCAGCAGGGCGCGCAGTTGCTGATCGAGGATTTCCGGGCGGGCCTGGGCCAGGCGAATGCCGCGCAGGCCGAGTACGGGGTTGGCTTCCACCGGCAGCGGCAAGTAGTCGAGTTGTTTGTCGCCGCCGACGTCGATGGTGCGGATGATCACCGATTTGCCGCCCATGGCATCGATCACAGCTTGATAGGCGGCGCGTTGTTCTTCGACGTCCGGCGCAGTGTGGCGATCGACGAACAGAAACTCGGTGCGCAACAGGCCGACGCCGTCGGCGCCGTTGGCAAACGCATCGGCCGCCTCGTGGCTGGAGGCAACGTTGGCGACCACTTCGATGGCCACGCCATTGCGGGTTTCCGCCGGCAGATGGGCCTGAGCTTGCTGGGCGTCACGACGTTGTTGGCGGTCGATCTGCGCCTGGCGGACTTCGGCCAGACGTTCGGCATTCGGCGTCAGTTCGAGGCGCCCGCCGTCGGCGTCGAGGACCACCGATTGGCCTTGCGTCTGATCGAGCAGCGCCGAGCCCAGTGCGACCATGCACGGCAGGCCTTTGCCCCGGGCCAGAATCGCCACGTGGGACGTTGCGCCCCCTTCGGCCATGCACAAACCGGCGACGCCTTGCGCGCTCAGTTGCAGCAAATCCGAAGGCGTCAGTTCGTGAGCGGCGACGATGGCACCGGTCGGCACGTCGTAATGCCAGGCCTCACCGAGCAGCGCGCGCAGCACCCGTTGCTTGAGGTCGCGCAGATCGTTGGCGCGCTCGGCCAGCAGTGGGCTGCCGGTGTTTCGCAGCACTTCACATTGCGCATCGATGGACTGGCTCCAGGCGTGAGTCGCCGCCGTGCCGATTTCGATCGATTGCCGGGCGGCGTCGAGCAGGGCCGGGTCTTCCAGCAAGGCCAGGTGCGCGGCGAAGATTGCTTCTTCGTCGGCATTGCGGTGTTTTTTTGCTTGTGCGAGGGTGCCGTCGATTTCGCTGCGAACCTGATTCAGCGCGGTGTCGAGAATCTGTAGTTGTTGCTCGGGCTGATGATTGCCGCTGTCGGCTGGCAGGCTGATCGCGTTCAAGCGAAACAGCGGCCCGCCGACCATACCTGGTGCGGCGCACACGCCGTGCAACACACCGGCCTCGGCCGGGCGATTGCGTGGAGTGGCGGCAACCGGTGCGGCGGCGTGATGATCCTCCGGCAGGGCGGTGGCCAGTGCGGTGAGCAAGGCTTGCAACGCAGCCTGTGCGTCCGGGCCCTGGCAACTGACCTGCACTTCGTCCTGTTCGCCAATCGCCAGGCCCATCAAACCGATGAGGCTGTTGCACGGCGCCGACTTGCCGGCGAAATGCAGCTGCGAATGGCTTTTGAAACCTTGCGCGGTCTGGCGGATCAACGCCGCCGGGCGTGCATGCAGACCGCCGCGATGGGCGACCTGCACGTGGCCGTGAACTTCCGGGCCGCCGAGTTCCTCTGTGTTCGCCGCTGCGCTGTGACGAGCGACGATGTGCAGCAGTGGCTCGCCCACCTTCACCGTTTTCAGGGTGATGGGGCGCGCCTGGAAATCCTGGCTGTTGGTCAGGATCAGCAGGCTGACCAGGCTTTTGCACTGGCGGCCGACCTTGTCCAGGTCATAGCGCAGCAGCGGCTGGCCATTGCTGACCCGCGCGCCTTCCTTGACCAGCATCGAGAAGCCTTCGCCCTGCAACTCCACCGTGTCCAGACCAAGGTGCAGCAACAGCTCGGCGCCGTTGTCGGCGCGCACGGTCAGTGCATGGCCGGTGCGGGCGACGTGAATCACCACGCCGGCGCAGGGCGAATACAGGGTGTCGTTCAGCGGATCGATGGCAATGCCGTCGCCCATTGCGCCGCTGGCGAACACCGCGTCCGGGACTTTGGCGAGCGTGAGCACCGGGCCGCTGAGCGGGGCGCTTAAAGTCAGCTCTTTATTGTTGTTGTGCATGGCTCGGTCTCATCAGGAAAACGTTCGGTTTGGACTCAGTGCGTACGGGTGACTTTGCTCAGGTGTCGCGGCTGATCCGGGTCCATGCCACGGGCCACGGCCAGGCCGGCCGCCATCACATAGAAACTCTGGATCGCCAGGATCGGGTCGAGGGCCGGGTGTTCGGCACGGCTGAGGGTCAGGTCGCGCTCGCTCACGTCATCCGGCGCAGCCAGTAGCACGCGGGCGCCGCGTTGGCGCATCTCGGCTGCCAGGCTCAGCAGACCGGCCTGTTCGGCACCGCGCGGGGCGAACACCAGCAACGGGTAATGTTCGTCGATCAGGGCCATCGGGCCGTGGCGGACTTCGGCGCTGCTGAAGGCTTCGGCCTGGATCGCCGAGGTTTCCTTGAATTTCAGCGCGGCTTCCTGGGCAATGGCGAAACCGGCGCCACGGCCGATCACCATCAGGCGTTCGCAATCACGCAGGGCGTCGATGGCCAGGCTCCAGTCCTGTTGCGCAGCTTCGCGCAGGCCTTCGGGCAGGGCGTTGTGCGCCTCCAGCAATTCGCTGTCTTCTTTCCAGTGGGCAATCAGGCGGGCGCTGGCGCTGAGGGTGGCGATGAAACTCTTGGTCGCGGCGACGCTGCTTTCGGTGCCGGCCAGCAACGGCAGGCTGAATTCACAAGCAGCTTCCAGCGGCGAATCGGCAGCGTTGACCATCGACACGCTGAGGGCGCCGCGTTTGCGCAGCAGACGCAGACTGTTGACCAGATCCGGGCTCTGGCCCGATTGGGAGAACGCGAACGCGACCTGACCGCTGACCTTCAACGGCGCCTGTTGCATGGTCACCACGGACATCGGCAGCGACGCCACCGGTACGCCGAGTTGCTGCATGGTCAGGTAGGCGAAGTAGCTCGCCGCATGGTCGGAGCTGCCACGGGCAACGGTCATCGCCACTTGCGGCGGCTGACGGCGCAGGCGTCCGGCGATCTCGATCATTGGCGGGTCGAGCTGTTGCAGTTGTGCTTGCACGGCCTCGAACGAGGACAGCGCCTCCTCAAGCATTTTTGAAGTCAATGTCTTCTCCTTCGACCATGACGGCGGTCAGTGTGAGTGAGCGATCCAGCCGCACGCAGTCGGCCCAGGCGCCGGGTTGCAGGCGCCCGCGTTCGGTGATGCCGAGATAGTCGGCGGGGAATTGCGAAAGACGTTGCGAGGCCTCGGCGATCGGCAGACCGATTTTCACCAGATTGCGCAGGGCCTGATCCATGGTCAGAGTGCTGCCGGCCAGGGTGCCGTCGGGCAGGCGCACGCCGCCCAGGCATTTGGTGACGGTGTGGCTGCCGAGCTTGTATTCACCGTCGGGCATGCCGGCGGCGGCGGTCGAGTCGGTGACGCAGTACAGGCACTGAATCGAGCGCAGGGCGACGCGGATCGCGCCGGGGTGTACGTGCAGCAAGTCCGGAATCAGCTCGGCGAATTTGGCATGGGCCAGCGCCGCGCCGACGATGCCAGGCTCGCGGTGATGCAGCGGGCTCATGGCGTTGTACAAGTGGGTGAAACTGGTGGCGCCGGCTTCGAGGGCGGCGACGCCTTCCTCGTAACTGCCGAGGGTGTGGCCGATCTGCATGCGGATGCCACGGCTGCTGAGTTCACGAATCAAGCCGTCATGGCCGGCGATTTCCGGGGCGATGGTGATCACCCGGATTGGCGCGAGTGCCAGATAGTCTTCGACTTCGGCCATCAACGCGGTGTGGGCGAAGTTCGGCTGGGCGCCGAGTTTGCCGGGATTGATGTACGGGCCTTCGAGGTGCACGCCGAGCACTCGGGCGGCGCCTTTCGGACGCTGTTCGCAGAATTCGCCGACCTCCTTGAGCACGCTGGCAATCTCGGCACTCGGCGCGGTCATGGTGGTGGCCAGCAGCGAGGTGGTGCCGAAGCGCACGTGGGTCTTGGTGATGGTCTCGAACGCGCTGGCGCCTTCCATGATGTCCTTGCCGCCACCGCCGTGGACGTGCAGGTCGATGAAACCCGGCAGCAGATAAGGCAGGTCATTGGTCGCCGGATCGCAAGGCACGCCTTCGATCGACACGACTCTGCCGTGTTCGTGGATCAGCCGGCCGCGAATCCAGCCGTCAGCGGTGAGGATGTTGTCTTCAGACATTTCGCTTCTCTCGTTTGGCCTGGCTGCTGATCAGCGGCGAAGCTCTGCAACAAAGTCGTAGTAGTCGTTGCGGCAATAGGTGTCGGTGACTTCGATCGGCGTGTTGTCTTCCAGGTAGCCGACCCGGGTCATCAGCAGCATCGCGGTGCCGGGGGCGATGCCGACGAGTGCGGCGAACTCGTCCGAGGCGTTGATCGCCTGGATGTGCTGCAAGGCGCGCACGATCGGTTTGCCGATGCTGTCGAGGTGTTCGTAGAGGGAATCGCCCACCACCTGTGGCTTGGGCATGATCGAGGCGGGCAGGGTGCTCATCTCGATGGCCATCACGGTGTCGTCGGCTTTGCGCAGGCGTTTCATGCGCGCGACCTTGTCGTTCGGCGACAGGCCGAGGCGGATCAGTTCTTCGTGGGTCGGCAGGGTGATTTCCCGCTCGAGCCATTGCGAGCTGGGCACGAAGCCCTTGAGGCGCAGCATTTCGCTGAAACCCGACAGACGCGAGAGCGGTTGTTCAAGGCGCGGGGTGATGAAAGTGCCGGAACCTTGCAGGCGGCGGATCAGACCTTGATCGAGCAGGACTTCCAGCGCCTTGCGCGCGGTGACCCGGGAAATCCCCAACATCTCGCTGAGATTGCGTTCCGACGGCATCGCCTGTTCGGCTTTCCACTGGCCGGCATGGATCGCCGCTTCCAGGTTGCGCGCCAGTTGCAGGTACAGCGGCGTCGGCTGGGAGTCGTCAGGGCGCAGGGCGTGGAGGTCGTTCATGCAAGGCACTTCCGGAGCTGATATTGGTTTGTTGTCGCTCGCTGTTTCGGCGAAAACTAATACCACTTGCATACCATGTCAACGCAGCGGAAAGGCCTGTAGTCCTTTGGAATCGGGTGTTTCAGGGCGGGTGGCTTCAAGTGGTATTAGCGGTGGGCTATGGAAAGCAAAAGATCGCCGTCTGCGGCAGTTCTGGCGGGTGAAAGTGGTATCACCGTTCAGACGTTGCCGCAGGCTGCGATCTTTTGAATTTATTTTTTACGGGCGACCAATGGTCAGGAGAAAGGGCCGCTTCGCGGCCCATTGCAACAACTGCCTGGTTACGGAATCAGGGGCGGATTTCGATCATCGTGCCGTCCGGCACCAGGTTCCAGACTTCGCGCATGTCGACGTTGCGCATGGCGATGCAGCCATCGGTCCAGTCCAGGGTATGGAACAGTTGTTCCGGGTTGTCTTCGGAGTCCGGCGTGCCGTGGATCATGATCATGCCGCCAGGCTCGACGCCTTCGCGGCGGGCGCGGGCGGAGTCGCTGATGTTCGGGTAAGAGATGTGCATCGACAGGTTGAATTTGTCGCTGGTCTTGCGCCAGTCGATCCAATAGAAACCTTCCGGTGTGCGCTTGTCGCCCTCAATCAGCTTCGGGCCTTTTTTCGCGCCCTTGCCCAAGGAAATGCGATAGCTCTTGAGTGGCTTGCCGTCGGCAATCAACTGCAGCTGATGGGCCGATTTGAGCACCAGTACTTTTTCGATGAGCGGGGTGTTCGAAGGCGTCACGGTGGTCACGAATGACGCTTGGGAGACGGTGACGAACGACAGGCAGAACAGGGCAAGCAACCAGCGCATTGAAACGATTCCCCAGAAATGAAGCAGATACTTTATTTATAGATAGTGTGCAGGCGCTGTCGCGGGCTGCGTTAGCCGGTTATCGGCCGGCCGCCGTCGAAATCAAGTAATGGCCGGTTGAGTGAGCGGCGGGATCGATTCGGAGCGAACCGGATAGACCTCGACGCGCCGGTCAGCGAAGAAACATTCCAAAGTACGGCCCACCGTACGGAAAGCCAGCTCGTCCCAGGGAATGTCTTCCTCGTCGAACAGTTGCACTTCCAGGCTTTCGGGGCCGGCGGCGAAGTCCAGATCCGCCAGCTCGGCGCGGAAAAACACATGCACCTGACTGATATGTGGCACGTCGATCAGGGTGTAGATGCTCAGGTTGCGCACCCGGGCGCAGGCTTCCTCGGCGGTTTCGCGAATGGCGGCCTGTTCGATGGTCTCGCCGTTCTCCATGAACCCGGCGGGCAGCGTCCAGTAACCGAGGCGTGGCTCGATGGCGCGGCGGCACAGCAGGACTTTGGTGCCCCAGGTCGGCACGCAACCGGCCACGATATTGGGGTTCTGGTAGTGAATCGTCTGACAGCTGTCGCAGACGAATCGCAGCCGCGAGTCGCCTTCGGGAATGCGCTGGGTCACCGGGTTGCCGCACTGGCTGCAAAATTTCATGCTGGGGTTCCTGAATGCTGCGCCTATCTTGGCGTGCAGCGGTGTCAGTCGGCAAGTTGTCGTTTCGCGACATGACCGCCGTTCGGGGCTTGGGCGGTCGCAATGATTGGTGCATGATGCAGGGTAAGGCACCGATCGAGAACACTTATGCTGGACGAGCTACTGCACCGGGTAAGCAATCACACGCCGCGCACGCTGGAGACCGACACGCGTTTCCCCGAGGCCGCTGTCCTGGTGCCGATTACTCGCAGTGACGAACCCGAACTTGTCCTCACCCTGCGCGCCAGCGGGCTCTCGACCCACGGCGGCGAAGTCGCCTTCCCCGGTGGACGACGCGATCCCGAAGACCCGGATCTGATCTTCACCGCCCTGCGTGAAGCCGAAGAGGAAATCGGCCTGCCGCCAGGACTGGTCGAAGTGATCGGTCCGCTCAGTCCGCTGATTTCCCTGCATGGCATCAAGGTCACGCCGTATGTCGGGGTGATTCCCGATTTTGTCGAATACCAGGCCAATGATGCCGAGATTGCTGCGGTGTTCAGCGTGCCGCTGGAGTTCTTCCGCAAGGATCCGCGCGAACACACCCACCGCATCGACTATCAGGGTCGCAGTTGGTACGTGCCGAGCTACCGTTACGGCGAATACAAGATCTGGGGGCTGACGGCGATCATGATCGTCGAGTTGATCAACCTGCTCTATGACGCCAAAATCAGCCTGCATCAGCCGCCTAAAAGCTTCATCAATACCTGAAGCCATCGCTCGAATGGCCAGCCATCGTGAGCCCTGAGGAAAACAAGATGAAATACCGCCTGGGCGACGCCCGTGTCGAAACCCATCCGCAGAGCTGGGTCGCCCCCAATGCCGTGCTGGTGGGCAAGGTCAAACTGGAAGAGGGCGCCAACGTCTGGTTCAACGCCGTGTTGCGCGGCGACAACGAACTGATCCTGATCGGCAAGAACAGCAACGTGCAGGACGGCACGGTGATGCACACCGACATGGGCTATCCGTTGACCATCGGCACCGGCGTGACCATCGGCCACAACGCCATGCTCCACGGCTGCACGGTCGGCGACTACAGCCTGATCGGCATCAACGCCGTCATCCTCAACGGCGCGAAAATCGGCAAGAACTGCATCATCGGCGCCAATTCGCTGATCGGCGAAGGCAAGGAAATTCCTGACGGTTCGCTGGTGATGGGCTCGCCGGGCAAGGTCGTGCGCGAACTCACCGAGCCGCAGAAGAAGATGCTCGAAGCCAGTGCCGCGCACTATGTGCATAACTCCCAGCGCTATGCGCGCGATCTGGTCGAGCAGGAAGAATGACAACCCCGGAAAAACCTGTCGCCTCGCCGTGCGTGAGCATTTGCGCGCTGGACGAAGACGACATTTGCACCGGTTGCCAGCGTACGGTCGAGGAGATCACTCGCTGGAGCGGGATGACGAATGATGAACGCCGGGTTGTCCTCGGGCTCTGTCATGAGCGGGCGAAGGCCAGTGGCCTGGTCTGGATGATCGGTAAAACGCCAGGGCAATAACCGATTTGATTGGCGTGATCGAAGGGCTGAAGTAACCTGTGCGCCAAATTGACAGGTCACGCCCATGATTTTCCTCATCGCCTACATCAGCAGCGTCGTGCTGATCAACTTCGCCTTCTCCACCGCGCCGCACCTGGACATCATCTGGTCGGCCTGGGGTGGGCTGGTGTTCGTGCTGCGCGACATGGTGCAGATCCGCTTCGGCCACGGCGCGATTGTGGCGATGCTGGCGGCGCTGGTGCTGTCCTATGTCACGTCCGATCCGTCGATTGCACTGGCCAGCGCCACGGCATTCGCGGTCTCCGAATGCATCGACTGGCTGGTGTTCACCATCACCAAGCGCCCGTTGCGCGACCGCTTGTGGATCAGCTCGGCGCTGAGCATTCCCCTCGATACCTTCATCTTCTTCGGCATGATCGACCTGCTGACGCCGCCGGTGCTCATCACCGCGCTGGCCTCGAAGTTCGCCGGTGTGACTGCGGTCTGGCTGATCATGGCCTGGCGCGAACGCAAACAGGCTGTCGCCGGCTGAAGCCAAACCCTCAGGTTCATGTAAAATGCCGCGCTTTCTCCCCATGGAAAGCGCGTCTGGCGTTGCTTTCCTCGATGATCCGCTTCTTTGAGGACCTGAGATGACCCGTATCGGAACTCCATTGTCGCCGACCGCGACCCGCGTATTGCTGTGTGGCTGTGGTGAGTTGGGCAAAGAAGTGGTGATCGAGCTGCAACGCCTGGGCGTTGAAGTGATCGCCGTTGACCGTTACGCCAATGCGCCGGCCATGCAGGTTGCCCATCGCAGCCACGTGATCAACATGCTCGACGGCGCCGCCCTGCGTGCAGTGATCGAAGCCGAGAAGCCGCACTTCATCGTGCCGGAAATCGAAGCCATCGCCACCGCGACTCTGGTCGAACTGGAAGCCGAAGGCTTCACCGTGATCCCGACCGCTCGCGCCGCGCAACTGACCATGAACCGCGAAGGTATCCGTCGCCTGGCCGCCGAAGAGCTGGACCTGCCGACTTCGCCGTACCACTTCGCCGACACCTTCGAGGATTACAGCAAGGCCGTTCAGGACCTGGGTTTCCCATGCGTCGTAAAACCGGTGATGAGTTCGTCGGGCAAGGGCCAGAGCCTGCTGCGCAGCGCCGATGACGTGCAGAAAGCCTGGGATTACGCCCAAGAGGGCGGTCGCGCCGGCAAAGGTCGCGTGATCATCGAAGGCTTCATCGATTTCGACTACGAAATCACTCTGCTGACCGTGCGTCATGTCGGCGGCACAACTTTCTGTGCGCCGGTCGGCCACCGTCAGGAGAAGGGCGACTATCAGGAATCCTGGCAGCCACAGGCCATGAGCCCGGTGGCGCTGGCTGAATCCGAGCGCGTTGCCAAAGCCGTGACCGAAGCGTTGGGGGGGCGTGGCCTGTTCGGCGTCGAGCTGTTCATCAAAGGCGATCAGGTGTGGTTCAGCGAAGTGTCGCCGCGTCCGCATGACACCGGTCTGGTAACCCTGATTTCCCAGGACCTGTCGCAGTTCGCCCTGCACGCCCGGGCGATCCTCGGCCTGCCGGTGCCACTGATCCGTCAGTTCGGCCCATCGGCCTCGGCGGTGATCCTGGTGGAAGGTCAGTCGACCCAGACCGCATTCGCCAACCTCGGGGCTGCGCTGAGCGAGCCGGATACCGCGCTGCGTCTGTTCGGCAAGCCTGAAGTCAACGGTCAGCGCCGCATGGGTGTTGCACTGGCCCGTGACGAGTCGATTGAAGCCGCTCGCGCCAAGGCGACCCGTGCTTCCCAGGCGGTCGTTGTAGAGCTGTAATCTCGCAACCTGATCGCTCCCGCATCGGGCGGGAGCGATCAGGGCATTTACGACACCTGATTCAAATCGTTATTACGCGTTTCCTTCAGGCACAGCACAGCGATCAAGCTGAGCACCGCGGCCGCCGACACATACCCGCCGACGTAACTCAAACCACCCATCGCCACCAGTTTCTGCGCGAAGAACGGCGCCGCTGAGGCTCCGACAATGCCGCCGAGGTTGTAGGCTGCCGATGCACCGGTATACCGGACATGCGTCGGAAACAGTTCCGGCAGCAGCGCACCCATCGGGGCGAATGTCACCCCCATCAGAAACAGCTCGATGCACAGGAACAGCGCCACGCCCCAGGTCGATCCCTGAGTCAGCAGCGGCTCCATCAGAAACCCGGAGAGAATTGCCAACACACCGCCGACGATCAGCACCGGCTTGCGCCCGTAACGGTCACTTGCCCACGCCGACAAAGGCGTGGCAGCCGCCATGAACAGCACCGCAAAGCACAGCAGCCCGAGGAATGTCTCGCGGCTGTAACCCAATGTGGATACGCCGTAGCTCAGGGAAAACACCGTCGAGATGTAGAACAGTGCGTAGCAGACCACCATGGCGGCGGCGCCCAGCAGCGTCGGTGCCCAGTATTGGCTGAACAGCTCGACCAGCGGAACTTTCACTCGCTCCTGACGGGCGATGGCATTGGCGAACACCGGGGTTTCGTGGAGTTTGAGGCGCACGTACAGCCCGACCATCACCAGCACGGCGCTGAGCAGGAACGGAATCCGCCAGCCCCAGCTGCGGAATTGTTCATCATTGAGCGTCATGGCCAGCGTCAGGAACAAGCCGTTGGCAGCCAGAAAGCCAATCGAAGGGCCGAGTTGCGGGAACATGCCGAACCACGCCCGTTTACCTTTCGGGGCGTTTTCGGTGGCCAGCAGCGCCGCGCCGCCCCATTCGCCACCCAATCCCAGGCCCTGGCCGAAGCGCAGCACGCAAAGCAGGATCGGCGCCCAGGCCCCGATGCTGTCGTAACCCGGCAGCACGCCGATCAGCGTGGTGCAGACACCCATCAGCAGCAGCGAAGCCACCAAGGTCGATTTGCGCCCGATCCGGTCACCGAAGTGGCCGAACAGCGCCGAACCCAAAGGTCGGGCGAGGAAGGCGATGCCGAAGGTCAGGAATGCCGAGAGCATCTGCGCCGTGCCGGAAGTCTGCGGGAAAAACACCGGCCCGATCACCAGCGCAGCGGCGGTGGCGTAGACGTAGAAATCGTAGAACTCGATGGCCGTGCCGATGAAGCTCGCCGTGGCCACGCGGGTGGCGGAGTTGGTCGGTTGGGCAGGCGTGGTGTCGCTGTAAGCGGTACTGGTCGTCATGCGGTGATCCCTGACAGTCATGAGCTCCGTTGGAGCGAATTATTATGGTCGAACACCCAGGGATGTGGGATGAGGCGCGATCGCTGCTTCAGGTAGGAACAGTCGTCGGTGTGATGCGGATATTGCCGATGAACCGGCCGGAATTTGTCGGGTGCGGGGTAAGCACGCGGTTCGGCGGGGCTTGGGTAAGCCCCGCGATTATAGGAAGGTGGCTAACGATTGAACAAGAGGCTGCCTAGCGCGCCGTGGCCAGCGCCGGGGCCGAAGTGGTGTGCCAGATCAGGACTTTGCTCACCCGGTTCTCTTCGGTTTCGAGAATCTCCAGCCGGTAGCGGCCGATCTTCAGGCAGACCGCGCTTTCCGGGATGGTTTCCAGCGCTTCGGTTACCAGGCCATTGAGGGTCCGGGGGCCGTCGCTGGGCAGGTGCCAGCCCAGGCATTTGTTCAGTTCGCGAATCGACGCCGCGCCATCGATCACCATGCGACCATCGGCCTGTGGGTGGATGTGCGGATTGTCGAGGCTGTGCTCGCTTTCGAATTCGCCGACGATCTCTTCGAGAATGTCTTCCAGGGTGACGATGCCGAGGACTTCGCCGTACTCGTCCACCACCATGCCCAGACGCCGCTGCTGCTTGTGGAAGTTCAGCAGTTGCAGTTGCAGCGGGGTGCTTTCAGGGACGAAATACGGCTCGTAACTGGCCGCCAGCAACGCTTCGCGGGTCAGGCTGCCATTGTCCAGCAGGTGACGGATCTGCCGGGTGTTGAGCACCGCTTCGACCTGATTGATATCGCTGTGGAAGACGGGCAGGCGAGTGCGCCGGTTCTTGCGCAATTGCTCGATGATTTCTTCGATCGGATCGTCGAGGTTGATGCCGTCGACATCGCTGCGCGGCACCAGAATGTCGTTGACCGTGATGTTGTCCAGCGCATGGATGCCTGAAACCGGGTGTGGGCGCACCGGATGATCCGGGTCGTCATGACGCTCCGTCGGCACATCATCTTCGCTCTGTTGCACCACCTGGGCCTTGCGAATGAACGGGCGCATCAGCAAAGCACTGATGCGGCTGAGCAACCAGGCAAGCGGGTAAACCACCTTCAGCGGGACCGCCAGCAGCGTATTGCCGAACGCCAACACCGCATCCGGATAACGCTGGGCGAGGGCGCGGGGGAAATAGTCGGCAAAGACCAGCAGCAGGGCGCCGGCACCGAGGCAAGCCGCCCAGGGGCCGTTTTCTTCGCAGAGAAAGATTGCCAGCAGCGTGGCCAGAATGACGGCGAGGGCGCGGCACAGGGTATTGCAGAGGATCAGGCTTTCGAGCGGGAAACTGAGCTTTGCCAGCGGCTTGTCGCTGGCGCGGGAGGCGGTGCGTTGCGCGAGCAGGTGCTGTTGCGCCGCTTCGACGGCGGTAAACAGCCCCGACCAGAGAATCAGCAGAACAAATACCGCGAGCATCGGCCCTATGGGCAAACCGTCCATTTATGCCGCCCGTCAGATGTGCAGGATGTATTCACGAACCAGTTTGCTGCCGAAATACGCGAGCATCAGCAGGCAGAAACCGGCGAGGGTCCAGCGGATTGCCTTGTGCCCGCGCCAGCCGAGCCGGTTACGGCCCCACAGCAGGACGCTGAACACGATCCAGGCCAGGCAGGCCAGCAGGGTTTTATGCACCAGGTGCTGGGCAAACAGGTTCTCGACGAACAGCCAGCCGGAAATCAGCGACAGCGACAGCAGCGTCCAGCCGGCCCAGAGGAAGCCGAACAACAGGCTTTCCATGGTCTGCAGCGGCGGGAAATTCTTGATCAGCCCGGACGGGTGCTTGTGCTTGAGCTGGTGATCCTGCACCAGCAGCAACAAGGCCTGAAACACCGCAATGGTGAACATGCCATAGGCGAGGATCGACAGCAGAATGTGCGCGAGAATGCCCGGTTCTTCATCGATGACCTGCACCGTGCCGGTCGGCGCGAATTGCGCCAGCAGCACCGTGATTGCACCCAGCGGGAACAGCAGCACCAACAGGTTTTCCACCGGGATCCGCGAGCAGGCCAGCAGGGTCAGGGCAATGACGGCCGCCGCAATCAGGCTGGAAGCGCTGAAGAAATCCAGGCCCAGACCGATCGGCGTCAATAAATGGGTGAGCAGGCTGGCGCTGTGGGCCAGCACGGCGAGGACGCCGAGCGAGACCAGCAGGCGCTTGTTGGCCTTGGCGCCAGTGGCCAGGCGGGTGCCCTGATAGAGAGTCGCAGCGGCGTAGAGAAGGGCGGCGGCGAGGGTGGTCAGCAAACTCGGTGACAAGGGGAGCATAAATCCTGTTAGGCAAGCCCGAAAGGGGCTGAGTTTGGCATAGAACCGCCATTGCACGAAAGACCGGCAAGCTGACAGCGAGGTGTCCGCCAGACGCAGTCTTCGCTATAATCCGCGACCTGCCCACGCCGCAGGCTCGCCGAGCACATGTTGATTCCGGTCTGGGCCGCCATTATCCCGGTCTACACAGGGCCTGAAAGGATCGCGCAATGTTTGAAAACTTAACCGACCGTCTCTCGCAGACGCTGCGCCATGTCACCGGCAAGGCGAAACTGACCGAGGACAACATCAAAGACACCCTGCGCGAAGTGCGCATGGCGTTGCTCGAAGCCGACGTCGCCCTGCCGGTGGTCAAGGACTTCGTCAATTCGGTCAAGGAACGCGCTGTCGGCACCGAGGTGTCGCGCAGCCTGACGCCGGGCCAGGCGTTCGTGAAGATCGTCCAGGCCGAACTCGAAAGCCTGATGGGCGCGGCCAACGAAGACTTGAACCTGAGCGCCGTGCCGCCTGCCGTCATTCTGATGGCCGGTCTGCAGGGTGCGGGTAAAACCACCACCGCCGGCAAGCTGGCGCGCTTCCTTAAAGAGCGCAAGAAGAAGTCGGTCATGGTCGTGTCGGCGGACATCTACCGTCCTGCTGCTATTAAACAGCTGGAAACCCTGGCCAACGACATCGGCGTGACGTTCTTCCCGTCCGACCTGAGCCAGAAGCCGGTCGATATCGCCAACGCGGCTATTAAAGAAGCAAAACTGAAATTCATCGACGTGGTCATCGTCGACACCGCCGGTCGTCTGCACATCGACGAAGAGATGATGGGCGAGATCAAGGCGCTGCACGCCGCGATCAATCCGGTTGAAACCCTGTTCGTGGTCGACGCCATGACCGGTCAGGACGCGGCCAACACGGCCAAGGCCTTCGGTGATGCACTGCCGCTGACCGGTGTGATCCTGACCAAGGTCGACGGTGATGCCCGTGGCGGTGCCGCGCTGTCCGTTCGCGCAATCACCGGCAAGCCGATCAAGTTCATCGGTATGGGCGAGAAGAGCGAAGCGCTCGATCCGTTTCACCCCGAGCGTATCGCTTCGCGGATCCTCGGCATGGGCGACGTGCTCAGCCTGATCGAGCAGGCTGAAGCGACGCTCGACAAGGACAAGGCCGACAAGCTTGCTAAAAAGCTGAAGAAGGGCAAGGGCTTCGACCTCGAAGACTTCCGCGATCAGCTGCAACAGATGAAGAACATGGGCGGCCTAGGTGGGCTCATGGACAAACTGCCGAACATCGGCGGCGTCAATCTCTCGCAAATGGGCAACGCCCAGAACGCCGCAGAGAAGCAGTTCAAGCAGATGGAAGCCATCATCAACTCCATGACCCCGGCCGAGCGCCGCGACCCTGAGCTGATCAGTGGTTCGCGCAAGCGCCGGATCGCCATGGGTTCCGGCACCCAGGTGCAGGACATCGGTCGCTTGATCAAGCAGCACAAGCAGATGCAGAAGATGATGAAGAAATTCTCCGCCAAGGGCGGAATGGCGAAAATGATGCGCGGCATGGGCGGTATGTTGCCCGGCGGCGGCATGCCGAAGATGTAAGGTGTCCCGTCTCACCCATTCTGCTCACTTATGGCGGCGTCTGATGCCCTCATGCTGCGTTGCCGCTCCTCGCCATAGCGGGCTATGACTCGTCGCGGCGCCTTGCTTGAGGGCATCAGCCACTCGCCATAAGTGAGCGAAATGGATGAGACGGGACACTGGAATCTCGCCGGTCGTCGCACCGGCGCAGACCCTGCAAGGACGCAGGATCAACAGCAAACCCGCACTCGGCGGGAGCTGACCGGCCGTTTTGAACGACGGCCCCATATGCAAATCTGCACGGCATGCCACAGGCGCCGGAAAAAGTCATTTGCAAAAGTCCGGATATTCCTTAGAATATGCGGCCTTTCGGGCACCCATGCCCGCTGTGCATTTAGATTTGCAGCACCGACTACAGGAACGATGTTCACATGCTAACAATCCGTCTTGCCCTTGGCGGCTCCAAAAAGCGCCCGTTTTACCACCTGACCGTAACCGACTCCCGCAACCCGCGTGACGGTTCCCACAAAGAACAGGTTGGTTTCTTCAACCCTGTTGCCCGTGGTCAGGAAGTTCGTCTGTCCGTGAACCAAGAGCGCGTTGCCTACTGGCTGAGCGTTGGTGCACAGCCTTCTGAGCGTGTTGCTCAGTTGCTGAAGGAATCTGCCAAGGCTGCAGCCTGAGCAGTATGAGCGCGACGCCAGAAAAAGCTGATGACCTGATCGTTGTCGGCAAGATTTTTTCGGTTCACGGCGTTCGCGGCGAGGTGAAGGTCTTTTCCTTTACCGATCCGATTGAAAACCTGTTGAACTACCGCAACTGGACGCTTCGGCGCGAAGGCGTGGTAAAGCAGGTCGAGCTGGTCAGCGGCCGATCCACCCAAAAGGATCTGGTTGCCAAGCTCAAAGGCCTCGACGATCGCGATGAAGCCCGTCTTCTGAGTGGTTACGAGATTTGCATCTCGCGAAGCCTTTTGCCCAACCTGACTGGCGACGAGTACTACTGGTACCAGTTGCAGGGTCTGAGTGTCATCAACCAGAACGAAGAATTCTTCGGCAAGGTTGATCACCTGTTGGAGACCGGCGCGAACGATGTATTGGTGGTCAAGCCCTGCGTCGGCAGCCTGGATGATCGCGAGCGGTTGTTGCCCTATACGGAGCAATGCGTGCTGGCAATCGACCTGGAAGCAGGCGTGATGAGGGTGGAATGGGACGCGGACTTCTAAGCAATGGCCAGCCTGCGCGTAGACGTCATTACGCTGTTTCCCGAGATGTTCTCGGCCATCAGTGAGTACGGCATTACCAGTCGTGCGGTCAAACAGGGGCTCTTGCAGCTGACCTGTTGGAATCCGCGGGATTACACGACGGATCGGCATCACACTGTGGACGATCGCCCGTTTGGCGGTGGTCCGGGCATGGTGATGAAGATCAAGCCCCTGGAAGATGCTCTGGTTCAGGCCAAGGCAGCAGCCGGGGAGGCGGCGAAGGTGATTTACCTGTCCCCCCAAGGCCGTCAACTGACTCAGTCGGCGGTACGCGAACTGGCTAAATCGGATGCGTTGATCCTGATTGCCGGTCGCTATGAAGGCATTGACGAGCGTTTTATTGATGCTCATGTCAATGAAGAGTGGTCGATTGGTGACTATGTGTTGTCTGGCGGCGAGCTGCCGGCCATGGTCATGATCGATGCGGTTACACGACTGCTGCCCGGAGCTTTAGGGCATGCGGATTCCGCTGAGGAAGATTCCTTTACGGATGGTCTGCTGGATTGCCCGCACTACACCCGACCTGAGGTGTATGCGGATCAGCGTGTTCCCGACGTGTTGCTGAGTGGCAATCACGCGCATATCCGGCGTTGGCGTTTACAGCAGTCCCTTGGTAGGACCTATGAACGACGCGCCGATCTTCTGGAAAGCCGCTCGCTTTCTGGAGAAGAGAAGAAGCTGCTCGAGGAATACATCCGCGAGCGGGACGATAGTTAACAACGTATCGATGGTAGATCAGACGATTTACCTTAGGAGCACAGCATGACCAACAAAATCATCCTTGCACTCGAAGCAGAGCAGATGACCAAAGAAATCCCTACCTTTGCCCCGGGCGACACCATCGTCGTTCAGGTGAAAGTGAAGGAAGGCGATCGTTCCCGTCTGCAAGCGTTCGAAGGCGTTGTAATCGCCAAGCGTAACCGCGGCGTGAACAGTGCGTTCACCGTTCGTAAAATCTCCAACGGTGTTGGCGTAGAACGTACTTTCCAGACCTACTCCCCGCAGATCGACAGCATGGCTGTCAAACGTCGCGGTGACGTACGTAAAGCCAAGCTGTACTACCTGCGCGACCTGTCGGGTAAAGCAGCTCGCATCAAGGAAAAACTGGCTTAAGTCCAGCTTCCGATGCAGAAAAAAGCAGCCTACGGGCTGCTTTTTTGTTGCCCGCAATTTATCCACAGCATTCCGTTCCAGGCCTGACCCATGACCCCTCGCGAGCAAGAAATCGAACGCCGCACCGAACTCTCGGTGACCCGCGTGACCAAGGCGGTTTTCCCGCCGACCACCAACCACCACAACACCCTGTTCGGCGGCACCGCGCTGGCCTGGATGGACGAAGTGTCGTTCATCACCGCCACGCGGTTTTGCCGTTTGCCGCTGGTGACCGTGTCGACCGATCGCATCGACTTCAATCACGCGATCCCGGCAGGATCCATCGTCGAGCTGGTCGGGCGGGTGATCAAGGTTGGCAACACCAGTCTCAAGGTCGAGGTGGAAGTGTTCGTCGAAAGCATGAGCTGTGACGGGCGTGAGAAGGCCATTCACGGGCAGTTCAGCTTTGTTGCCATTGATGATGACAAGCGTCCGGTGCCGGTGCTGCCGGGTTTCGCGGCCTGATCCAGCACCGAGCCGCGGCATTCGCGGGCAAGCCCGCTCCCACAGATTTTGTGTTGTCCGCTGATGTTGTGTTCGACACGGACACTGTGGGAGCGGGCTTGCCCGCGATTTGTTCTATCAGGCGCTGCCACTCTCCGGCTGAATCAGCGCCAGCAACGTCCACCCCGGTCCCGGCTTCAACACGGTTTCCGGTGTCACGACATGCACCCAGCCGCTGTCATCGCGCATGAACAGCAGCGTCGCGCGGTTGCCATGCAGCGCCCGGTAATCGTCCCAGCCGAACCCGTCCGTCAATGTCGTGCTGTACAGGTCGGCGCCCTGGCCCAATTGGCTGGCGAGTCTGGCGTAAGTCAGCGCCTCGCTCCCCAGTTGATTGCCGCGATGTTCGAGGCTGGCGCGGTGCTTGTCGCTGCGTCGGCTCTCCTGACCACTGGCCAGTCCGAACAATCGTTGATGACCAAAGTCATGGCGAAAGCGCATGGCCGCCAGCGTATTGAGTTCGCCCGACGGTGACAGCGCCAGCAGATGCCCCAGTCCGACCAGGTCCAGATGCGCATCGGCATGCTGCGAAGCCGGATTGCCAAAGTAGGTCGGCAAGCCATCCATGCGCGCCGCGCGGATGTTCTCCCAGCTTGAATCCGTCAGCAGCACCCGGCTGCCCAGCTGTTGCAGCGACTTGCCGAGCAGGCGCGCAGGCCCGTTCGCCCCGACGATCAGGAAGCCGCTGGGCGCTGGTTCCGCAACTTTCAACAGTCGGGCCAGTGGCCGGGCAGTCGCGCTTTGCAGTACGACGGTGCCGATGATCACCGCGAAGGTCAGCGGCACCAGCAACAATGCACCTTCATGGCCCGCTTCATCCAGGCGAATCGCAAAGATCGCCGAGACTGCCGCCGCGACGATCCCGCGCGGGGCAATCCAGCACAACAATGCACGCTCACGCCAGCTCAGACCCGAACCGGCGGTACTTAGCACCACGTTCAGCGGTCGGGCGATCAACTGGATCACCAGCAACAGAATCAGCACCAGCGGCCCGAGACTGATCAAAGCGTTCAGATCCAGTCGCGCCGCCAATAGAATGAACAGCCCGGAAATCAGCAGCACGCTGAGGTTTTCCTTGAAGTGCAGGATATGCCGCACGTCCACGCCCTTCATGTTCGCCAGCCACATGCCCATCAGCGTCACCGCCAGCAGCCCGGATTCGTGCATCACCTGGTTGGCGGCGATGAATATCCCCAGCACCGCGGCGAGCGATGCCAGATTGTGCAAATACTCCGGCAGCCATTGGCGCCGGATGATCGTGCCGAGCAGCCAGCCACCGGCGACGCCGAACGCACTGCCGCAGGCAATCACCCCGCCGAATGTCAGCAGGCTCTGTTCCAGGCCATTTCCTTCGGACCGAGCAATGATGAAGCTGTAGACCACCACCGCCAGCAGCGCGCCGATCGGGTCGATCACAATCCCTTCCCAGCGCAGGATGTTGGCGATCGAAGCCTTCGGCCGCACCACGCGCAGCATTGGCACGATCACGGTCGGGCCAGTAACCAGGGTCAGGCTGCCGAACAGGATGGCGAGCAGCCAGTCGAAGCCCAGCAGCCAGTGGGTCGCGACCGCAATCACTATCCAGGTCGAGAGCGCTCCGATGGTGACCAGGCGATGCACGACGCTGCCGATCTCGCGCCATTCCGACAGGTGCAGGGTCAGGCTGCCTTCAAACAGAATCAGCGCCACCGCCAGCGACACCAGCGGCATCAGCAGCGGGCCGAACATTTCCTGCGGGTCGAGCCAGCCCAGCACGGGGCCCGCCAGAATGCCGGTCAGCAGCAGAAACAGAATCGCCGGCAGTTTCAGGCGCCAGGCAAGCCATTGGCAGCCCAGCGCGGCGGCACCGATACCACCGAAAGCCAACAGAATTTGCTGCTCGTTCATTGAAGCTCCCTGTTCCTTGAAATAGCGGGCTATGAAAGACTAGCGGCCATTTCAACCGTTCACTCTTTATTTGCGCGCAGTGCCAAGCCTGCGTGTCTTGAGCGCCCATGCCTGCCATCGACCACCCACTGATCGACCAGTTTCTCGACGCCCTCTGGCTGGAAAAAGGTCTCTCCGACAACACTCGCGACGCCTACCGCAGCGATCTCGCGCTGTTCAACGGCTGGTTGCAGGACAAAGGTCTCGAGCTGATCAATGCCGGTCGCGAACTGATCCTCGACCACCTGGCCTGGCGTCTGGAACAGAACTACAAACCTCGCTCCACCGCGCGATTTCTCTCCGGTGTGCGTGGCTTTTATCGCTACCTGCTGCGGGAAAAACTGATTTCGGTCGATCCGACCTTGCGCGTGGATATGCCGCAACTCGGTCGGCCATTGCCCAAATCCTTGTCGGAAGCCGACGTTGAAGCTTTGCTGAAGGCACCAGACCTGAGCGAAGCCATCGGCCAGCGCGACCGCGCCATGCTCGAAGTCTTGTATGCCTGCGGGCTGCGGGTGACCGAGCTGATCAGTCTGACTCTGGAACAGGTCAACCTGCGTCAGGGCGTGTTGCGGGTGATGGGCAAGGGCAGCAAGGAGCGGTTGGTGCCAATGGGCGAGGAAGCGATTGTCTGGGTCGAGCGCTACTTGCGCGATGGCCGCAGCGAGCTGCTGGGCGGGCGCCCCAGTGATGTGCTGTTCCCCAGCCAGCGCGGCGAGCAGATGACCCGCCAGACCTTCTGGCACCGCATCAAGCATCAGGCCAAGGTCGCCGGCATTGGTAAATCGCTGTCGCCGCACACCTTGCGTCACGCGTTTGCCACACACCTGCTCAACCATGGCGCCGATTTGCGGGTGGTGCAGATGCTGTTGGGCCACAGCGACCTGTCGACCACGCAGATCTACACT